>JAIXVK010000032.1 GCA_027483085.1 Comamonadaceae bacterium
GCGAGTCCGCAGCTCCGTGATACCCCGTTTTTGCCGGACGTTGCTCGCTTGGAATGGGCCTTGCACCATGCCGCCGGCGCTCCGGATGCGCCGCCCGATGCGGCAACACTCGCCCTGCTCAGCACTGAAGACCCCGACCAGTTGCAACTCGAATTGGCGCCCGGCGCTGCCCTGCTGTGCAGCCCGTGGCCGGTGGTCGCCATCTGGGCGGCTCACCAAGCGGAGTCTGCGGGGTTTGATGGAGTGAATCGCCTGCTGCAAGCAGGCACCGGTGAAAACGCGGTGCTCTGGCGTCAAGGGTTCAAGCCGCAAGTGCGGGTAGCGCTCGAGGGTGAGGCCGATGCGCTGGCAGTGCTGCTCCAGCACGGTACCTTGGGCGCTGCCTTGGATGCGGCTCCGCGCCTTGATGTGGCGGCTTGGTTGCCGCTCGCGGTGCAAACCGGCCTGCTATTGGCGGTGCGGGTTGTGGTGCCCGCCGCCCCGTCGCGCTGAATGACATTTCTTTTTTAAACAAGGCTTTGTGTGAAACCTCCTGTCCCTGTGTACTTTCCCCGCACCCGTTTTGCTGGTTGGGCGGCTGGCGAACGTATCGTGAACCTCACCCATGGTGCGCTGGATGCGCTGCAAGCTCCCGCAGCCTTGCTGGCCCGCCTGTATGTGGCCTATGTGTTTTTTTCCTCGGGGCTCACCAAACTGCGTGATTGGGAGACCACCCTGGCGCTTTTCATGGACGAATACCACGTACCCCTGCTGTCCCCCGAGGTCGCTGCCTGGCTGGGCACGGCCGGTGAGTTGGTGTTGCCGGTTCTCCTCGTTTTCGGGCTGGCGGGTCGCTTCGCCGCTTTGGGCTTGAGTGTGGTGAACGTGGTGGCCGTATGGTCCTTGAGTGAGATTGCTGCGGCTGCCTTGCAGCAGCACATCACGTGGGGCGTGTTGCTGGCTGCGTTGGCTTTGTACAGCTGCGGTGCGTGGTCGGTAGATCGTTGGATCTACCGGCGCCGCTTGGCTGGGGTTTAATCCGGTGCATGGCGCACGCTCACCAGACTGACCCTGCCCACTGGCTGGCGTGGCTGCGCCCGCGAAGTATTGCTGCGCGTCTGGCATGGGCTTTGGGCGGGCTGGTTTTGATGCTGCTTTTGGTCCTGGGCCAAGGTGCTTGGCAGCTGCGCATGGTGACCGAGCTGACCCGCCACTTCGCCACCGGCGACATGCAACGCTTGTTGCGGGTGCAAACCCTGTCGCAACAAATCGAGGGCGCAGGCAGTGCCTTGGTGCGGTTGGTACATGCGCCCCGTGCGGACCGGGTCCGGGAATATGCGGTTGTCGACGAACGCAACCGGGTGTTGGATGGCATCGTCGAGTCCCTGTCTGAAGATCTGATGGATGCCACCCAAGAAGCGACGCTCGCACGCCTCGTGGCCTCCCGCAAGCAATACGCAGAGGCCTTCATCAACACGGTAGACGAAATTGAGGCCGAGAACCTGCCCGCGGCAGTGCAGATGCTTAATGAACAGGTCAATCCGGCTTTGAAGGCCCTGTTGCAAGAGTCCCAGGCCCTGTTGCAAAGAGAGCGCCAGCGGGTGGAGGCACAGCTTGACAGCGCTTTGGACTTGCTGGAGCGGGTCATGTGGTGGCTGACAGCGCTCTCGGTGCTCGCCATGGTGTTGGCCATTTACGTGGCCTGGCGTACTGCCCGCCGCGTAGTCGGGCCTTTGCTGCAACTGGAAACTGTGGCGAACACTATTGCCGAGGGAGACTACGCCCACCGCATGGCGCTCACCGGCACGCGCGAAGTTGACCGCGTAGGCAGCGCCCTCAACATCATGGCTGAAGCCGTGGCACAGCGCGAGCAGCAAATCGTGCGCCTTGCCTACCAAGACAGCTTGACCGGCCTGCCCAATCGCACCGCGCTATTAACGCCACTCCAACCGCCCCCTGCCGGACTGAACACGCTGGTTTTGATGGACCTAGCCCGGCTAAAGGGTGTGAACGAAACCTTGGGATACACCACCGGTGACACCTTGATCCGGGAAATGGCAGTCCGCGCGCACGAAACGCTGGCCGCTGCCGCTCTGGAGGGCTGTATCGGCGCGGAGTTCGTGCTGGCTCGCCTATCGGGCGGCACTATGGCGGCTGCGGTGCAGGTGCCTGACCGCGCCGCAGTGGAGCGGCTGCATGTCTTGTGGGAGCGCGCCATGGCACCCGCCGTGTCGTGCAGCGGCCACCAGGTGGATTTGAGCTTGGCCTATGGGTGTGCAGATGCGGGCAACGGCCCTGCTGCACCCGTCCCTCCGGTGGCAACACTGTTGCGCAATGCCGAGGTGGCCTTGCACTCCGCCAAACGCGCTGCCGGTAGCTTTGCTTGGTACAGCGAAGCGCAAGAGGCTGCTCGCCTCGACCACCTTAGCCTGGTGTCTGATCTGCGTGTGGCGGTGGCCCAGTCGCAGCTGCAAATGTGGTTGCAGCCCAAGCTCAGTCTGCGCGATGGCCGCCCGGTCGGTGCGGAGGCCTTGGTGCGGTGGGCGCACCCTGAGCGGGGCATGGTGTCTCCGGCCGACTTTGTGCCATTTGCGGAGCAGAGCGGTTACATCACCTTGGTCACCGACTGGATGTTGGCCGAGGCCTTACGCACCTTGCAAACATGGCAGCGCAGTCACCCCGACTTGAGCATTGCCGTGAACCTGAGCACTCGGGACCTGCAGGACCCCGGTTTTGCCCCGCGGCTCGCACAGCGGGTCGCCGCCAGCGGTGTGGACCCGCAGCGGTTGCGCCTGGAGATCACGGAAAGTGGTCTGATGGATGACCCCGCCAAAAGTGTTGCCTTGCTACATGCCTTGCGCGCTGCGGGCATGCCCTTGTCGATTGACGATTTCGGTACCGGTTACTCGTCGCTGGCCTACTTGCAAAAGTTACCGGTGAGCGAGCTCAAAATTGATCGCAGCTTTGTAGACGGGTTAGACGCCGCACCCGCCACCCAACGCTTGGTCAAGGCCATGATTGAAATGGGCCACGGCCTGAACCTGATGGTGACGGCTGAAGGTGTTGAGACACCTGCAGAGCGCGATACCTTGAAGGCGCTGGGTTGCGATGTCATGCAAGGCTACCTTGGTAGCCGTCCTCTGCACGGTGACAAGCTGGATGCCTGGTTGTTATCGAGCACATAGCTCTGTGTGCAGCTACTCGGCACTGAACCGAGCCGTAGCGGTTTTTCTGCGGACTCCAATAGAAAACGGGCGCTAGCGCCCGTTTTACTTGCGCAGGTAGCTATGATTTTTGTAGCTACCTGTTTCTGCTCTTGAGTTACCAGTTGGCCTCGCGCTCGGGGCTGGCGCTGATTTTGTGGATCGAGAGGTCGGCGCCGTCGTATTCCTCTTCCTGGCTCATGCGCAGGCCCATGGTGGCTTTGAGCAAGCCGTACACCACGAACCCGGCCGCAGCCGCCCATGCCACGCCCATGGCGGTGCCGATGAGTTGCGCTGCGAGGTTCACGCCGCCCAGGCCGCCGAACGTGGTGCTGCCAAAAATGCCGGCTGCAATCCCGCCCCAGGTGCCGCACAAGCCGTGCAGCGGCCAGACGCCCAGCACGTCGTCAATCTTCCATTTGTTTTGGGTCAGGGTGAACATCACCACAAAGATGGCGCCTGCCACACCGCCCACTACCAGTGCACGTAGCGCGTGCATCAGGTCAGAGCCGGCGCAGACGGCTACCAGGCCAGCCAAGGGGCCGTTGTGCACAAAGCCGGGGTCGTTCTTGCCCATGAGCAAGGCC
>JAIXVK010000655.1 GCA_027483085.1 Comamonadaceae bacterium
GTTCTGGTCACCATGACGCCTGAGGGGCTGGATGCGAACCATATTCCGTTTGAACTCCACGCCGAGCGCGGTGTGCTCACCGCCCATGTGGCGCGGGCCAATCCTGTCTGGCAGCAATGCAAAGACGGTGCGGAGGTGCTGGTGATTTTTCGCGCGGACGAAGGCTATATCTCCCCCAACTGGTACCCCAGCAAACACGAGACACACCGTTTGGTGCCGACCTGGAACTACGAGGTGGTGCATGTGCACGGGCGGCTGGCGGTGCAGGACCAAGAGAAATTCGTACGCGGAGTGGTGGGCCGGCTGACACGCACCCACGAAGCCACAGAGCCCAAGCCCTGGAAGATGGGAGACTCCGCCCCCGAGTTCATCGACGGAATGCTCAAAGCGATTGTGGGCATAGAGATCACCATCACCCGCATGGAGGGCAAAGCCAAGCTGAGCCAAAACCGGGAAGACCGCGACCGGCTCCATGCAGCAGATGAATTGGTCCGCCAAGGTCACGCAGAATTGGCGCAAGCCATGCGCTCAGCCAAGTAAATCAAGCGCTCGCGCTAAGCTAATCCACGATTTCCCAAGCTGTGCGATAGCCGCCAATGCGCTTCACGTAGGTCAGCAGCTCCTTGAAAAAGGGATGGCTACTCAGCGTAGACGAATCCCCCACCAGCAACAGCTTGCGGCGAGCGCGGGTCATGCCCACGTTCATGCGGCGAATGTCCGCGAGGAAGCCGATTTCCCCATGGTTATTGCTGCGCGTCAGTGAGATAGCAATGATGTCGCGCTCTTGGCCCTGAAACGAATCGACCGTGCCCACGCTCAATATGCGGTTTTGCAACAAGCCGCTGAGCGCAGCGCTCTCCTCGATGGTGTCTTTCAAATAGTTGATCTGGGCACGGTAGGGCGCAATCACGCCGATAGACAGGCGTTTTGTCTCATCGTCGGCTGGGGTGTGCAGCGTTAGTAATTGTGTGAGTCGCTTGAGCAATAGGTCGGCTTCTTCCGGGTTGGCGGTGGAGCGGCTTTCGGGAATGGTGATTTCAGAGAAGCCAAAACCGGCTGTGTCGAGAAACTCCACAGGCTGTTCGGACGCGAAACTCATGTCGAATGCACTCAGGTCGGCGTGGCGCACGCTGGCGTGCGCCTCTAACTGGCCGTTATAGAAGTGCTCAGAGCTAAAACCCATGATGTGCTCATGCATGCGGTATTGCACCGTGAGCATGCGCGCCGTGGTCGGGTGGCGTTTGATGCACTTCTCAAACAGAGTCTCGCGCAGCCCTTCGCGGGCGGCTTTTTCGCTCTTGACAGTGGGGGGCAACTGGTGGTGGTCGCCAGCCAGGATCACCCGCTCGCCCTTGGCAATCGGTATCCAGCATCCGGGCTCCAGGGCCTGTGCAGCTTCGTCGATGAAGACAGTCTCAAAGGTAAGGTGCCTGATGCTGCGGTTGGCTGCGCCCACCAGGGTGCAGGTGATGACTTGCACCGAGTCGAGCACGTCGTCGGTCATAAAGCGCTCCAAATCGTCGGCCGCTTGGTACAGCGCGCGCGCCTCCTCCTTCAGCAGTCGGCGCTGCTGACGTTCCTCGAAGCCAAAGTTGCGAACGTATTCGCTGGCGGTTTCGCGGTACTGGTCTGCAGTTTGGCGCATCGCCCGCATCTTGCTGTAGCTGCCATGTGCCATCACCCGGGCATCGAGGGTGTGATTTAACAGCAGTTCCGACACGCGGCTGGGGTTGCCCAGGCGGATCACGTTGACGCCGCGCTCGGCCAGCTTTTCGGTGAGCAGGTCTACCGCCGTGTTCGATGGGGCGCACACCAACACCCGCCGCTCACGCCGGGTGGTTTCCAGAATGGCTTGCACCAGCGTGGTGGTTTTGCCGGTCCCGGGTGGGCCGTGAATGATGGCCACATCGTGAGCCGCGACTACATGGCGCACCGCCGCCAGCTGCGACTCGTTCAGCGGGCTAGGGTAGAGCAGGTCGTCGGTCTTGGGCTCCCGAAAACGCGGTTGCTGCGCGCCCAGCAGTACATCACGTAGCTCGGCCAGCCGATCGCCACGGGCCCGCGTGACCTCGGCCAAAGCGCGCTCCATCTCGCGGTAACTCACTTCGTCAAAGGTGAGGTCAATGCCCAGCTTGCCGCCATCAAGCACCCAGTCGGGCAAGTCGGCCTTGTTGGTGGTGAGCGACAGCTTGTTGCGCCGCACGCTGGTTATCACGCCTGGGAGCGTGGGCTGGTCGTCCTTCGAGTGGCCCGGCAGATTGGCAAACAGAGACGCGTTGCTCCCCACTTGAAACAAATGTAGGCCCTGCTGACTGGGCGCGCGCTCTAACTCCAGCACCACTTTGCCCCCAAAGCCGGTGTCTTCGTTGGTAATGGTGATGGGGTACCAAGTGAGGCCACGCTTTTGGCGCTCCTGGATGCTGACCTTTGCGCTTTTGAGCTTGAATTGCGCCAGGTCTTCTTTCTGCTCCAGTTGCATGAGGGCCTGCACGCGGAGCAACTCTTGCTCAACAGTGCCACGGTCGGTAGAAGTGGGGGCGGAGTCAACCGATGGAATAGATATTTGAAAGCTCCAAGATTTGAGAGGGCTCGGCACGTCAAGTCATGCAGTAGCGTCTGACGAGGTGCGCAAGAATATCAGCCCTTCCTTGTCGCCGTTGGTGGAGGGGAACACGGGTAATTGGACTGACGTCAGAATTACCCTATGAAAAACTTATGGATGCTCACACTGCTTTGGATGTTTGCCGGCTCAATGGCGAAGGCGGCGAACGATGACATGCAGGCGATAAGAGGGTTTGCCATTGACCGCACTGAAGTGAGCATCGCGCAGTTTGCGCGCTATGTGCAGGCCACCGGGGTCGTCACCACTGCCGAAAGGGCAGGAGGCGGTAGCACCTATGAGGGTGGTTGGGTGCAACGCAACGGGTGGACTTGGCGCACCCCTTACGGGATACCTGCAAACGACAGAGAACCCGCGGTGCACATCACGTTCAATGAGGCCAAAGCATATTGCCAATGGGCGGATAAGCGGCTTCCCAATGACGCCGAATGGATGGAGGCGGCTTATATTGAACGGCGGGCTACTCCCACTGCTGGTTTTGTGAAAGACACGCGCTACCCGTATCCAACCGGAATCAGCCCTGAAGGCGCTAACTGCCTTGGAGATTGCGGGACAACCAACACCCTTGCAGCTTATGCAGGTGGCTTGGTCACTTCCAGAGGCAGTGGCCATGTGTTGACCGGAACCACGCGAACAGGCGTCAATGGCCTCTGGGACATGGGTGGCAATGCATGGGAGTGGACAGATGACGGCAAGTCCCCAGTGGCAGATACCGATCGCCCAACGCGTGGCGGCTCTTGGTGGTACGGAGCGGCCCAGATGCACCGCGATCATCTGCAAACGAAACCGGCCTCTACGGCGGTTGTTTACATCGGCTTCAGGTGTGCAAAAAGCTTGCCTTAATGCCTCCGGTACCAGGGTTTCAACCAATGGTTGGTGGTCGCCTTGCGACCCAATGCGGAATTCAAAGACTTCAGATTCACCGGCGGAAAGCGGACCGTCGACGCGAGGTCTGATCGAACTCTTCGACATTCGTACAGCGCTTCAACTTGCACAAATTCAATCCGGTATCCTGACCATTGTTAAAAAATACAGGGGGATTGGATGAGCGTACAGATCACAAAGACAGTACTAAAAGACTTTTTGAGTGACGCGGAAACGAACGTCCTAGCTTTGACGGGAGCATGGGGTACCGGCAAGACCTATGCCTGGCGCGAGGCGTTGCTGGCGCACAAGGACGAAATTAAATTCAAACAGTACTGCTATGTCAGTCTCTTCGGCATCAACAGCATGGCCGAGTTGCGGATGTCGTTGTTTACCAAGTCGGCCGCGGTGGCTACTCTCGGCCAGAAGCTCGATTTCGCCACGATTAACGAGCAATGGGGATCGATCGCAAAAGACTGGCTAAAAGGACAGTACGAGCGATTTAGTCCGATGATAAAGAGCCTGCCCCATGGCAGCAGCGTCTCGCTGGGGTTGGAAGCTCTAGCTCCCACCGCAGTCCGCGACACGTTGGTTTGTTTTGACGATTTCGAGCGCCAAACCACAATAAAGGCGGAGGATGTCCTGGGCCTGATCACGGAGCTGAGCGAGGAGCGCGGCTGCAAGGTCGCCCTGATTTTCAACGCCGAAAAGCTTGGCGCAAAGGACGCATATCGCGCCTACCGCGAGAAAGCAATTGACTTTGAGGTCCAGTACGCGCCGACGGTTCAAGAGGCTTTCGACCTCGTGTTTGATCCCGCCTTTCCGCAGCGCAATCTCGCGTTTCGTCATGTCGCTGACCTTGGCATCACGAACGTGCGGATCCTGCACAAGCTAAAACAGCTGATCATGCGAATCGTTTCGGCAATCGGGCCCACGCACTCGAACGTAGTCGAGGCATCCATTGCGACCACTGTTTTGCTGTGTTGGTGCGCATACGCCCCTGACATGTCAAAGCCAAAGATTGAGGAGATCGAGACTTGGAACAAGTCTCTGATGTCTTTCCAGAAGGAAGCTGATCAAGATCAGCTCACCTTAGCCTGGGGGCAGCGGCTGAAGGCTTACGGCTTCACGCATGTCGATGACCTCGATTTGGCCATTGCCCGTGTCGTCGAACGCGGCTACGTTGAAGGTACAGGGTTTGTCGAAGTTGCGAAAAAGCTGGGCGAGGATCTGCGAAGCGCCGAGATGTCCGTGCCGTTCACAGCGGTTTGGCGTCGCTTCCATGACTCATTCTCTGACGACCAGGACGCATTCATCGCGGAGCTTCATGACGCCGCGCTCCATGCGATAGGCCACATCAGCACTGGCGATCTCAACGGCACCGTCCGGTTGCTGAGAAATCTACTGCGAGACGACCTCGCCGACGATCTGATTGACAAGTTCATTGAAGCGAACAGGGGCAAGCCAAAGATTTTTGATCTGAGCGAGCACCCTTTTGGTGGCTCAATCGACGATGCCAAGCTGCGCGCCACTTTCGAAGCCCTTCACTCAGAACTCACGCAACTGCCCGGGTTGGAGGAGGCAGTCAACTTCATGGCCAAGAACAGTGGGTACGGCCCTGAGCACCTTGAAGCGATGAAGGCGGCATCTGTGGATGAGTATCAAGCCATGTTTTTGAAGCAGCACGATGACGTCAAGTTGTCGAGCCTCGTCAAATGGTCTCTGAGATGGGCAGACAGCGAACACGCTGAGATCACAGCTAAGGCTAAGGAGGCACTCGAACGTATCAAAGCTACAAGCTTGCTGAACGCAATCCGAGTCAGCAGATATGGCGTCTAGCCAGCAGCAAATATGTTTGGATCGCTCCGACTGACTAACGCCGGCGTAATTTGCGGTCCTCGCTGGAACTGGTTTTTCATCCCGAATCCTGCCTGATGCTTGCGACCGCAATTGGCCCAAAGCCGTCCCCCGCAATCCAGCGTCATGGCCCGAGACAGGCCTTTCACGGTTTACTGTCCTAAGGCAAGTTCAAGTCGATGCCGAGCCACTTGGCAAAGGTGAACGTCGCGAACACAAAGCCGACGGCCAAGAGCACGAACACAACCGCCACCACGGCACTCGTGCGCACGACCACGCGCATCTCCTTCTTCGACTTGCCTTGGTCGTAATGCCATTTGATGGCAAAGAACATGGCCGTGCCGAATACGAGCACCTTGAACGCAAGAAAGACGATTGGTACCCAATCCATTATTTTTTACTCACCTTGCTTTGCCAGCCAATGAATAGCCCAGACCCGATGGCTGCCGACCAGCGTTTTCAAAACCACGCGGGCGCGTTGCTGGGTGCGGTTTGATGCGCAGGGTCAGGCCTTGGGCGGCTCTGTTTTTTGGGGGGCTGGAGCTGCCGGCTTCTTGAGCCGGAACAGGGCGGCCGCAGCCTCTTTGTTGCGGGCCCGCTCGCCCATGATGCGGTCCAGCTCCTCCCGGCTACCTTTTCGCTTCATGTTAGGGTCTTTACCAAATACGCCGGCCATAGTGATGTTTTCCTTTCGTCCAGTCTAACTGACGGCTCCTTGGTTCGGGCGCAAGTAGCGGCAGATAAACTGTTTGGCCATATCTACTCACTTGCACGCCATGCGCTACACCTTGCCACCCGACACCGTTCACGAATACGCACGCTACGGCGCGGTGGTGTTGCGCGGGGTGCTCACGCCCGCTGAGGTGGCGCAGCTGGAGCGCGGCATTGAGCACAACTTGGCCCACCTGAGTCCGCTGGCTTTGGTGGCCAGCCAGCCCGAAGACCCCGGCCGTTTTGTTGAAGACTTTTGCACCTGGCAGCACAACCCCGACTACGCCGCTGTCATGCAGCACAGCGCGTTGCCCTCTGTCGCCGCGCAGCTGATGCAGAGCGACACGGTGCGCATTTATCACGACCACCTGCTGGTCAAAGAGCCGGGCACCCGCCAGCCCACCCCTTGGCACCAAGACCAGCCTTACTACAACGTAGCCGGCCGGCAAAACGTGAGCTTCTGGATACCGGTAGACCCCGTGCCCCTGGCGAGCACGCTGCGCTTTGTGGCCGGCTCGCACGCCGGCACCTGGTACATGCCGCGCACCTTCCGCGACCAGCAGGCCAAGTGGTTCCCCGAAGGCACATTGGCCGAGCTGCCTGCCATTGATGCGCAGCCTGAGCAGTTTGAGCAACTCGCCTGGGCACTCGAGCCGGGCGATGCGGTGGCTTTCCACATGCTGGCGCTGCACGCTAGCAGCGGGGTAGGGCCGGGCACGCGCCGCCGCGTGTTCTCCGCCCGCTACCTGGGCGACGATGCCCGCCACGCAGTGCGCAGCTGGCGCACCTCGCCACCCTTTGCCGGTTTGGCGGACCGCCTGCCGGATGGCGCGGTCATGGACGACCCGTTGTTTCCCTTGATCGCTATCAAATAAATAGCTGGTAGCGCAGGTTTTATGTGGGCTAGCGGTCGATTTGGCTTGCAATTGGCGTGCATAAGGCGTGGGGCAAGCACTGCGTCAGTTACGGGGCGAAGAATCGGTGGATTCAACATCTTTACCCCTTCAGGCAGGCCCCCATGACGCACCAGCAGTCTTACGAACACAAGCGCACATCCGCCGACCAAGCCATCCGGCAGGTGCGTGATGGCGACACCATCATCGTGCCCACCGGTGTGGGCGAGCCCCCTAGTTTGCTGACCGCGCTGTCGGAACAGCGCCAGAGCTTTCGTGATGTGAAGGTGTGCCAGATCCTGGCCATGCGCAAGTACGGCTACATAGACCCCGCCACCACCGAGCATGTGCGCCACGTGGCTTTCTTTTTCGGCGGGGCCACACGGGCCGGCGGGCAAGAGGGGTGGATTGATTTCATCCCCAATTACTTTTCCGAAATTCCAGCGCAAATCGAGCGGGGGCAGATGGCTGCCGACGTGGTGTTTGCCATGGCGTCGCCCATGGACGAGCACGGCTTCTTTGCGCTGAGCCTGGGTGCGGACTACACCATGGCAGCCGTCAAAAAAGCCCGCGCTGTGGTGCTGGAGGTGAACCCGAATGTGCCCTTTGCTTTTGGCAACTGCCATGTGCACATCTCGCAAGTGGCGGCGCTGGTGGAGAGCGATGCGCCGGTACTCGAGGTGGGCCTGCCCAAGATCGGGCCGGTGCAGCAGGCCATCGGCAAATACGTGGCCGATTTGATTGACGATGGCTCCACGCTGCAGATCGGCTATGGCGGCATCCCTGACGCGGTGGTGATGCAGCTCACCGGCAAAAAGGACCTGGGCATCCACACCGAGATGATTGGCGACGGCATCATGACGCTGGTCGAGGCGGGCGCTGTGACCAACCGGCGCAAGAACTTCATGCCCGGCAAAATGGTGGCCACCTTTGGCCTGGGTTCGGCCAAGCTCTACCGCTTTATGCACCGCAACCCGGGGCTGGAGATGCA
>JAIXVK010000638.1 GCA_027483085.1 Comamonadaceae bacterium
CCCTGGTGGACAAACTGAAGAATGTTGCAAAGGTAATCTGATCATGACCGCTCTTGTTATCGCCGAACACGACAACGCATCCATCAAGGGTGCCACCCTGAACACCGTGACTGCTGCCGTCCAAGCGGGTGGTGATGTGCACGTGCTGGTTGCTGGCAGCAATGCGGGTGCCGCTGCTGCCGCTGCTGCGCAAATCGCCGGTGTGTCCAAAGTGATCCATGCCGACAGCGCTGCTTTCGAGCATGGCTTGGCCGAGAACGTGGCAGCCCAAGTTTTGGCTATCGCCGGTGCCTATAGCCACATCGTTTTCCCGGCTACTGCCTCCGGCAAGAATATCGCCCCCCGTGTGGCGGCCAAGCTGGATGTGGGCCAAGTGTCTGACATCACCAAAGTGGTGAGCGCCGACACCTTCGAGCGTCCCATTTATGCCGGCAACGCCATCGCCACCGTGCAAGCTACGGACGCCGTGAAAGTGCTGACTGTGCGCACTACCGGTTTCGACCCCGCAGCTGCCACTGGCGGCAGTGCAGCCGTTGAGACCGTGACAGCTGCAGCCACCAGCGCTGCCGTGACTTTTGTGGGCTCGGAGATCGCTAAAAACGACCGTCCTGAGCTGACAGCCGCCAAGATCATTGTGTCCGGCGGACGCGCTTTGGGTTCTTCCGAGAAGTTCTCCGAAGTCATGACCCCGCTGGCTGACAAGCTCGGCGCTGCATTGGGTGCTTCCCGTGCTGCGGTGGATGCGGGTTACGCGCCCAACGACTGGCAAGTGGGCCAGACCGGCAAGATCGTGGCACCCCAGCTGTATGTCGCTTGCGGCATCAGCGGCGCCATCCAGCACTTGGCCGGCATGAAGGATTCCAAGGTCATCGTGGCCATCAACAAAGATCCAGAAGCCCCCATTTTCAGCGTGGCAGATTTCGGCCTGGAGGCCGACCTCTTCGCCGCTGTGCCGGAACTGATTGCGGCACTCTGATGCCGGTCTGAAAAAGGGGCATCGCTTGCGGTGCCCTTTTTTTTGGTCTTGCCTGTTACCTACCTTGTCTGTAACCCCACAATAACTGGAGACTCACCATGAGTTACGTCGCCCCCCTCAAGGACATGCTGTTCAATATCCAGCACCTGGCCAACATTGAACAGATCGCCCAACTGCCCGGCTTTGAAGACGCCGGCCTCGATACGGCCCAGGCGGTGCTGGAAGAGTCCGCCAAGTTCACCGAAGGCGTTCTGGCCCCCCTGAATTGGGAAGGCGACAAAAACCCCTCCAGCCTGAAAGACGGCGTGGTCACGGCTACTCCCGGTTTCAAAGAAGCGTTCAAGCAGTTCACCGATGGTGGCTGGCAAGGTCTGCAGCACCCCACCGATTTCGGCGGCCAAGGTTTGCCCAAGACGATTGGCGCGGCCTGCGGCGAAATGGTCAATAGTGCGAACATGAGCTTCGCCCTGTGCCCCTTGCTGTCGGACGGTGCCATCGAGGCTCTGCTGACCGCCGGCTCTGACGAACTCAAGGCCACCTACCTGGAGAATTTGGTGAGCGGTAAATGGACCGGCACCATGAACCTGACCGAGCCCCAGGCAGGGTCCGACTTGGCTTTGGTGCGGAGCCGCGCTGAGCCCCAGGCGGATGGCACCTACAAGGTGTTCGGTACCAAGATTTACATCACCTGGGGTGAGCACGATATGGCCGAGAACATCGTCCATTTGGTGCTGGCCCGCGTGAGCGGCGCGCCTGAAGGCGTGAAGGGCATCAGCCTGTTTGTGGTGCCCAAATTCATGGTGAACAAAGACGGTTCCTTGGGCGCCCGCAACGATGTGCATTGCGTGTCCATCGAGCACAAGATGGGCATCAAGGCCAGCCCGACAGCGGTGCTGCAGTACGGTGACAAGGGCGGTGCGATCGGCTACCTCGTGGGCCAGGAAAACCGTGGCCTCGAGTACATGTTCATCATGATGAACGCTGCCCGCTACGGTGTGGGTGTGCAGGGCATTGCGATTGCCGAGCGCGCGTACCAAAAGGCGGTGCAATTCTCCAAAGACCGCGTGCAAAGCCGCCCTGTGGATGGCTCCATGCCAGGCAGCGCCGCCATCATTCACCACCCCGATGTGCGCCGCATGTTGATGACCATGCGCGCTTACACCGAAGGCTGCCGTGCATTAGCCAGCGTGGCTGCCAGCGCCTACGACGCAGCGCACCACCACACCGACGCCGAAGCCCGCAAGCAAAACCAGGCTTTCTACGAGTTCATGGTGCCGCTGGTCAAAGGCTATAGCACCGAAATGAGCCTGGAAGTCACTTCGCTGGGTGTGCAGGTGCACGGCGGCATGGGTTTCATCGAAGAAACCGGCGCGGCCCAGTACTACCGTGACGCCAAGATACTCACTATTTACGAAGGCACCACTGCCATCCAGGCCAATGACCTCGTGGGGCGCAAGACTGCCCGCGATGGTGGCCAGATTGCCAAGGGTATTGCCGGCCAAGTGGAAGCGACCGAAGCGGATTTGCTGGCCAGTGGCTCCGCCCATGCGTTGGCGGTTGCCAAGCGCCTGAAGGCAGCGCGTTTGGCGTTTATTGACGTGGTCGAATTCGTGGCTGGTAACACCAAGGCCAGCCCCAATGCCGTGTTCGCTGGCAGCGTGCCGTACCTGATGCTCGCAGGCAACTTGATGGCCGGCTGGCAATTGGCCCGCTCGCTCTTGGTCGCCGAAAAAGCGATTGCTGCTGGTGAGGATGTGGCGTTCATGCAGGCCAAGATAACCACCGCACGCTTCTATGCCGACCATTTGTTGAGCAAGGCCGGTGGCCTGCGTGACAGCATTGTGGAAGGTGCTGACAGCGTTACCGCCTTGCCGCTCGACGCTTTCTGATGGGTTTGCCGGCGATGCCGGTGACGTTGATGCTATAGATTTGGTAGCTGCTAGCGCATATCCGGCGGGCGCTACCGGTCGATTTCTTCCATAAAAAGTACCCGAGGAGACCCCATGTCCAAACTGCCTGCGCCGCTGGATAGGCTGCCATTTCCGGTGATCGGCTCCCCCTTGTTCATTATCAGCAACCCGAAGCTGGTGATTGCCCAGTGCATTGCGGGTGTGGTGGGTTCCATGCCGGCGCTCAATGCGCGCCCGGCCGAGCTGCTGGAAGAGTGGCTCAAAGAAATCACCGAAGCCTTGGCGGCCCACAATGCGGCGCACCCCGACAAGCCGGCTGCGCCTTTCGCGATCAACCAGATCGTGCACAAGAGCAACGACCGCCTGGAGCACGACATGGCCCTATGCGTGAAGTACAAGGTGCCCATCATCATTACCTCGCTGGGCGCGCGCGAAGACATCAATGCCGCAGCCCATTCGTATGGCGGCGTGGTGTTGCATGACATCATCAACAACAAGCACGCGCACAAGGCCATTGAAAAAGGTGCAGACGGCCTGATCGCTGTGGCTGCTGGTGCCGGTGGCCATGCGGGTGTGAAGAGCCCGTTTGCCCTGGTGCAAGAAATCCGGCAATGGTTTGATGGCCCATTGGCCTTGTCCGGCTCCATTGCCACCGGTGCCTCGGTACTGGCGGCGCAAGCCATGGGGGCAGACTTCGCTTACATCGGCTCCGCCTTTATTGCGACCGAAGAAGCCCGCGCCGCCCAGGAATACAAACAGGCCATCGTGGACAACAACTCGGACGAGATTGTTTACAGCAACCTCTTCACTGGTGTGCACGGCAACTACCTTGCGCCCAGCATCCGCGCGGCCGGCCTGGACCCTGCCAACCTGCCGGAGAGCGACCCGAGCAAGATGAACTTCGGCGGCGCGTCTGCCAAAGCCTGGAAAGACATCTGGGGCTGCGGACAGGGCATTGGTGCCGTCGACAAGATTCAGCCCGCCGGCGAGTTTGTGGCCCAGCTCAAGCGCGAATACGCCGCTGCCAAGGCCGAACTACTGGCGCGCAATTACGCCTGATTTTTTAAGCACTTAGCCCGTTAGCGCCCGTGTTTTCTGCGCGAGGCGCTATTTTTTTGATAGTAGGGGAAGCAGGGCGTTACCAATAACCCTTAAAGCTCAGGCCTGCAGGCGCAGCTCCGGCGCGTTGTCGGC
>JAIXVK010000667.1 GCA_027483085.1 Comamonadaceae bacterium
ACGGCGATGGCCGTGCTGGTGACGGCGTTCTCGCTGTTTACCGATGCCTTGCGCGATGCGCTCGACCCCAAAGTGAAATAGGAGTTGCTCATGGACCAGAATAACCTGTTGGAAGTGCGCGACCTGCGCGTCACCTTCCGCCTGGACAAGAAGACCACGTTCGAAGCCGTCAAGGGCATCTCGTTCAACGTGCCGCGCAACAGCACCGTGGCGCTGGTGGGCGAATCGGGCAGCGGCAAGTCCGTCAGCTCGCTGGCCGTGATGGGCTTGTTGCCGCCAGATAACACCATCATCGATCCCGGATCGAGCATCCATTTCGGCGGGCGCGACCTGCTGCAACTGTCGATCGCCGAGCGGCGCACCATGTGCGGCAAGGATATCTCGATGATCTTCCAGGAGCCGATGTCGTCGCTGAACCCCGTGTTTACCGTCGGCTTCCAGATCGCCGAAGTGTTGCGCCAGCACATGGGCATGAACCGCAAGCAGGCGCGCGCGCGCACCCTGGAATTGCTCGATGAAGTGGGTATCCCCGACCCGGCCACCAAGATCGACGCCTACCCGAGCCAGATGTCGGGCGGCCAGCAGCAGCGCGTGATGATCGCCATGGCGATTGCCTGCGAACCGAAGCTGTTGATCGCCGACGAACCGACGACGGCGCTCGACGTGACGATCCAGAAGCAGATCATGGATCTGATCGCGGCGCTGCAAAAGAAGCACCAGATGTCCGTGCTCTTCATTACCCACGACCTGGGCCTGGTGGGAGAGATCGCCGACCAGGTGATCGTCATGCGCCACGGCGAAGTGCGCGAAACGGGCGAAGTGCGGCAAGTGTTTGAAGCGCCGCAAGACAGTTATACGAAAGCGCTGCTGCATTGCCGTCCCTCGCTGGACGAGCGCCCGTGGCGCCTGCCCGTGATCGCCGATTACATGGAGGGCAAGGCGGGCCCCGGCGTGGAAGTCAAACAGCGCACGCGCGGTTACACGCCGGGCGATGAACCGGTGCTGGTGGTTAATAATTTAAGTAAAAGCTTTTATACGCGTGTTGGCTTGTTCGGCAAGCGCGAATTCCAGGCCGTCAAGGACGTGTCGTTCACTTTGCCACGCGGAAAAACACTGGGCGTGGTGGGCGAGTCCGGTTCCGGCAAGACGACGGTGGGCTTGACCTTATTGCGCCTGCACCAGGCGACGGGCGGCACGGCCATGTTCCACGGCAAGGACCTCATTGCCATGCCGAACAGGGAGTATTTGCCGTACAAACGCCGCATCCAGATCATCTTCCAGAATCCGTACGCCTCGCTCAATCCCAGGTTTACTGTCGGCCAGATCCTGCTGGAACCGATGCGCATCCACAAGATCGGCGCGAACGACCAGGAGCGCATCGCCAAGGCTTACTGGCTGCTCGACAAGGTGGGCTTGCCGGAACAGGCTTTCCACCGCTATCCGCACGAGTTCTCGGGCGGGCAACGCCAGCGCATCGCGATTGCCCGCTGCCTGACGATGCAGCCGGAAATTCTGGTCTGCGACGAATCCGTCTCGGCGCTGGACGTGTCGGTGCAGGCGCAGGTATTGAACTTGCTGCAGGACTTGCAGGATGAATTCGGCTTGTCCTACATCTTCATCTCGCACGATTTGTCGGTGGTCAAATACATCGCCGACCAGGTGATGGTGATGCACAAGGGGCAGGTGGTGGAACTGGCCGATTCGGACGAGCTGTACCGCAATCCCGTGCATCCGTACACGCGCACCTTGCTCAGTGCCATCCCGAAAGGCGTCCAGGTGTAAGGGGATTTTTACGGTAAGATAGCGGCCATGCCCAACCTCATTTATCTGCTCGAACATTACGGTGTCCTGATTGTCTTTGGCATCGTGCTGGTGGAGCAGCTCGGCTTGCCGATTCCCGCCTTTCCCATCCTCGTGGTGGCGGGGGCGCTGGCCGTCGATGGCGACATGAATGGGGCTCTGGTGCTGGCCGCCGCGCTCGGTGCTTGCCTGATCAGCGACTTCACGTGGTTCCGCGCGGGCCGCCATTTCGGCAAGCGCATCCTGCGCCTGCTGTGCCGCATCTCGCTGTCGCCCGATTACTGCGTCAGCCAGACGGAAGACAAATTCAAGCGCTGGGGGCCGAAAGCCCTGATCGTCTCCAAGTTCGTGCCGGGATTCAATACCGTGGCCGCGCCCATGTCGGGCGCGCTGGGCACGCCGCCGGGCCTGTTCTTCCTGTACGCGGGCCTGGGCGCCTTGCTGTGGAGCGGCACGGGCATCGTCGTCGGCGTGATCTTTCATGCCAGCGTGCAGCAGGTGCTCGACTTGCTCAGCACCATGGGCAGCACCGCCTTGCTGATGCTGGCCACCTTGCTGGGCCTGTTCCTGCTGTATAAATTCCTCGAGCGCCGGCGTTTCCGCCAGGCCTTGCAGATCGAGCGCATCGGCATCGATGAATTGCTGGAACTCATCGAGCAGGGCGAGGAGCCGCTGATGGTCGACGCGCGCAGCGCCACGGCGCAGGCGCTGGAACCGGCCGTGCCGGGCGCCTTGTTCTTCAATGGCAAGGAACCCGTGCCCGCCATGATCGCCATGGACAAGGACCGCCACATCATCGTGTATTGCAGCTGTCCCAACGACGTGACGGCCGCGCAAGTGGCCAAGCTGCTGCACCAGCACGGCTTTCACCGGGCCAAGCCCCTGCATGGCGGCCTCGATGCGTGGAATGCCGCCTACCGCTCGGACCAGCCGGCGCCCGCCAGCCTGCTGGGCGAAGGCTTGCCCTCCTGATTTGCGCATGCCGGTCGCATCGCCGGCGGGCAGTAAAACCGGTAGTAATAATACGAAAACACCTTCGCGGGGCGGCCAGGACGGCAGCGCCGCCCCAGCGCCGCACCATACAAGGCGGCTTTGCGCAAACTGCGGCATACTCTGTTTTCACGGTGACTCCTGCTGCTGTGCAGCATGCTTTTGGCGCGCCTGATGAGTGCGAGCACTTACTATAAATCATTGCTTTTGAGTAACTTTGGCCTTGCCTGTTGCATTTGGAGTGGAACTACCAATAAAGGCTTGTTTTGATGTACTTAAACTACAAACTTTGCTTGCCTCCGGGTGCATTCATCCTTTAAGCTTGGCGTCCCATGCGTCCCACTTCATCATTTAAAATCATGAGCGCTTCGTCTTCCCCCGTACTGCCGACTTCCGCCTTTGCCGATGGACCGCGCCTGCTGGCCGACGTGGGCGGCACGAATGCCCGTTTCGCCCTGGAAGTGGCCGCCGGCCACATCACCCTGGTGGAAGTGCTGCCCTGTGCCGACTACCCGAGCCTGTCCGCCGCCCTGCAAGCCTACCTGGCCTTGCCGCACGTCGCTGCCGCAGGCGGGCAAGCCGTGCGCCATGCCGTGATCGCCATTGCCAACCCCGTCGACGGCGACTTCCTCAGCATGACGAACCACCACTGGTCGTTCTCGATCCGCGCCATGCGCGAAGAGTGCGGCTTCACGACCCTGGACGTGGTCAACGATTTCACGGCCCTGGCGCGTTCCTTGCCGCAGCTGTCGAGCGAGCAAAAGCACCAGGTGGGCGCGGGTACGGCCCGACCGAACACGGCCATCGGCCTGATCGGCGCCGGCACGGGCCTGGGCGTGTCGGGCCTGATTCCGTCGCACGGCGGCTGGATCGCCCTGCAAAGCGAAGGCGGCCACGTCAGCTTTGCGCCGTTCAATGAAACCGAAGTGAGCATCCTGCAATTTGCCTGGCGCGAATACGAGCACGTCTCGGCCGAGCGCCTGATTTCCGGCGATGGCCTGGAACTGATCTACCGCGCCCTGGCCGACCGCGCCGGCGTGCCGGCGGAAGACTTGCCGGCGGCGGAAATCACGCGCCGCGCGCTGGCCGGGGAATCCCAGCTGTGCGACGACGTCATCGAAGCATTCTGCTGCATGCTGGGCACCGTGGCGGGCAACGTCGCCGTCACACTGGGCGCGCTGGGCGGCATTTACATCGGCGGCGGCATTGTGCCGCGCCTGGGGGCGCGTTTCGACCGCTCCGGCTTCCGCGCCCGCTTCGAGCGCAAGGGCCGCTTCGCCAATTATGTGTCGCAAGTGCCGACCTTCGTCATCACGGCGCAATACCCAGCTTTCCTGGGCGCATCGGCCATTCTCTCGGAGAAACTCGCCTCCCAGTGATGCGGGCAGCGGGCGAT
>JAIXVK010000184.1 GCA_027483085.1 Comamonadaceae bacterium
ATCCATTCTCGACTTGCGTTTGACCCTCGAGTATCTCGAAACGCACGGTGTGCCCGTAGTGGGGTACCAGACCAAGGCATTGCCCGCATTTTTTACCCGCGACAGTGCGTTTTCGGTGGACTACCGCTTGGATACGCCACTGGCGATCGCCCAGGTCTTGCACGCAAAGTGGGCCATGGGGCTGAGCGGTGGCATGGTTATTGCAAATCCGATCCCTGCTGAGTA
The DNA here is from genome assembly GCA_027483085.1 of Comamonadaceae bacterium. Classification (GTDB taxonomy): domain Bacteria; phylum Pseudomonadota; class Gammaproteobacteria; order Burkholderiales; family Burkholderiaceae_C; genus Allorhodoferax. The sequence continues at coordinate 226 of JAIXVK010000184.1, forward strand.
TGCAATGCCCAGCGAAGCGATTGATGCTGCGATTGAACAAGCATTGGCGGAAGCCCAAGCCCAGAAAATCGGGGGGAAAGAATCCACTCCGTTTTTGTTGGCGAGGGTGTGCGAGATCACGGGTGGTGACAGCTTGGCATCCAACATCCAGCTGGTGCTGAACAATGCGCGACTGGCCAGTGCCATCGGACAATCGTTGCAGACGCTGCGCCAAGCCTGAGAGCCAACTGCCGGGTTGCGGAGTTGAGTAAGAGGTATATAACGACCGAGTTATATACGGAGAAGCCCTGATGCGGACACTGAGGCACGCTGTGATTCTTGAACTACAGTGTGGCGTTGTCTGCTGTGGGCGGCAAATGTGTGATTTGAGTGGCATCCGTGCCATTGGTGTGTTGAATAGACCGTTTTTTTAACTTGATTGAGAACTGAGAGAAGCTATGAACGTTAAATCTCCTGTGCGCATGACGCTGTTGGCCGCTACCCTGGCCGCCAGTTTCCAGGCTATCGCTGCTGACCCGGCGGTGGTGTTCGATATGGGCGGCAAGTTTGACAAGTCCTTCAACGAAGCGGCTTACAACGGCATCGAAAAGTGGAAAAAAGAGACCGGCAAGAAGTACTTGTCGTTCGAAATCACCAATGAATCCCAGCGCGAGCAAGCGATCCGCCGTATGGCTGAGCGCGGTGCCAGCCCGATCATCGGTATCGGTTTCGGCCAAGCCTCCAGCATTGAAAAAGTGGCCAAGGAATTCCCCAAGCTGCAATTCGCCATCATTGACATGGTGGTAGACCTGCCCAACGTGCAGTCGGTGGTGTTCAAAGAGCAAGAAGGCAGCTTCTTGGTCGGCACGATTGCAGCCATGGCCAGCAAGACCGGCAAGGTCGGCTTTGTAGGCGGTATGGACATCCCCCTGATCCGCAAGTTTGAGTGCGGCTACAAGCAAGGCGCTTTGTTCGCCAACCCCAAGGCAGAAGTCATCGGCAACATGACAGGCACCACCGGCGCGGCTTGGAACGACCCCGCACGCGGCGGCGAACTGGCCAAGGCTCAGTTCTCGCAAGGTGTTGATGTCGTGTTTGCAGCAGCTGGCGGCACCGGTATCGGTGTGTACCAGGCAGCAAAAGACAGCAGCAAGCTGGCCATCGGAGTGGACAGCAACCAGAACCACCTGCACCCCGGCACGATGCTTACCTCCATGCTCAAGCGCGTGGACACTGCGGTGTACAACGTGGCCAAGGGCCACAAGGCTGGCATGACCGTATTGGGTCTGAAAGAAGGCGGCGTGGATTACGCAGTGGATGCCAACAACGCCAAGCTGATCACCCCTGAAATCAAAAAGAAGGTGGAAGCCGCTAAGGCCGACATCATCAGCGGCAAGATCAAAGTTGCTGACTTCATGGCTGACAACGCCTGCAAGTTGTAATCTGAAAGGGGCCTCCGCGTGCGGAGGTTCTCTTTCCTGGTTGTAAAGCCCGCGGTGCTTGCACGTACCGTGGGCTTTTCGCTTCAGGGCAAGAGCCCGATGAGGAGCAGGATTTGAGTGTAGAGAGTACAACGCCCCCGGCGATTCACATGCAAGGCATCAACAAACGGTTTGGGGCAGTAGCCGCCAATGCCGATGTGAACTTGCGGGTGACCAGCGGCACGGTGCACGGCATCGTGGGCGAGAACGGTGCGGGTAAAAGCACCTTGATGTCCATTCTGTACGGCTTCTATCAAGCGGACAGTGGCGAAATTGCGGTTCTCGGCAAGCCGGTGACGATTCGTAACGCAGATGATGCGATTGCGCAAGGTATCGGCATGGTACACCAGCACTTTATGCTGGTCGATACCCTGACTGCGCTTGAAAACGTCATGCTGGGTGCCGAGCCTCATTGGTTGTTGCATAAGGCCGATGCGACTGTGCGCAGCAAGCTCGAGACCTTGATGCAGGCGACTGGCCTGCAGGTGAAGCTGGATGCGGTAGTCGCCGATCTGCCGGTAGGCGATCGCCAACGCCTGGAAATCCTCAAAGCCTTGTACCGTGGCGCCAAGATTTTGATTCTGGACGAGCCCACCGCCGTTCTGACCCCGCAAGAGACCGAACACTTGTTCAAGGTGCTCCGGGTGCTGCGCGGGCAGGGCACCACGATTCTGTTGATCACCCACAAGCTCAAAGAAGTCATGGGCTTGTGTGACACCGTCACCGTAATGCGGGGCGGCAAAGTGGTGCAAGAGATGCCGATTGCGCAGGCTTCTGTAGAAAGCCTGGCCGAGGCCATGGTGGGTCGCAAAGTGCAAATGGGTCGGCTGGACGCTGATGCGCGCCCGGTGGGCGAAGTGTTGCTGTCGGTGCGCGATGTGGTGGTGAAAGATGCACTGCAAGTCATTCGTCTGCATGGACTCAACCTCGACTTGAGGGCCGGTGAGATTGTGGGTGTCGCAGGTGTCTCCGGAAATGGCCAGAGCGAGTTGTTGGATGTGCTGTCCGGGCTGCTGGCCCCCAACGCGGGCAGTTTGGCCACCGGTGGGCAAACATTCAATGCTGCCCGTTGGCTGGATCCACAAACCGCCCGGGACTTGGGGGTTGCCCATGTACCGGAAGACCGCCACGCACGCGCCATGGTGATGGACTTTGTCGCCTGGGAGTCTGTTGTGCTCGGCTATGACGGCTTGCCCGCCTATTCGAGTGGCGGCTGGATGTCGCACGCTGCCATGCGGGAGGCCACTGCCGGTTTGATGGAGCGCTTTGATGTGCGCCCGCGCGACCCGGAGCTCAAGAGCAGCAAGTTTTCCGGCGGCAACCAGCAAAAACTCGTGTTGGCACGGGAGCTGGGGCAGTCTCCCAAAGTGCTGCTGGTGGGGCAGCCGACCCGTGGGGTCGATATTGGCGCGATTGAGTTTATTTACTCCCAGCTGCGGGCGATGCGCGACGCCGGGTGTGCGGTGCTGGTCGTATCCAGCGAATTGGACGAAATTTTGGCGCTGTCGGATCGGGTGATTGTGATGAATCAAGGACGCGTCAGCGGCGAGCTGGCGATTGAAGATTGCACAGAGGCGGGCATCGGCTTGCTGATGACCGGAGGGGCGCAATGAACGCAAACTATGCATTGCCGCGTTGGGCAGACTTGGTTCTGTTGCCTGCGGTCTGCCTTTTGGTGGCCTTGCTTGCTGCTGCCGGTGTAGTGGCCATGGTGGGGCAGGACCCTGTAGAAGTCATTTCGGTGCTGGTGCAGGGCGCCTTTGGTAGCCAGCGAGGCATCAGTTATACGTTGTACTACGCCACTACCTTTATCTTTACCGGGCTTGCGGTGGCAGTGGCCTTTCACGGCGGGCTTTTCAACATCGGTGGTGAAGGGCAGGCCATTCTGGGCGGCTTGGGTACCGGTTTGATGGCCTTGTGGCTGTCCAATGCGTTGCCTGCTTGGGTGATGCTGCCGCTGATGGTGCTCAGTGGTGCCTTGTTCGGGGCCGCCTGGGCTGCGGTACCTGCCTATTTGCAGGCGTACCGCGGCAGCCATGTGGTGATCACGACCATCATGTTTAACTTTATTGCCAGCAGCTTGTTGGTTTACTTGCTGGTGAACCACCTGCGCCCAGCCGGCTCGATGTCGGTCGAGAGTGCCGCATTTGCAGCCTCGGCCAAGTTGCCGGGCATGCATGAAGCGCTGGCGGCAATTGGCATTGAGTGGGATGCATCGCCGCTCAACATGAGCCTAGTCTTAGCCTTGCTCGCCTCGGCCGGGGTGTACCTGTTTTTGTGGCGCACCCGGGCGGGCTATCGCCTGCGGGCGGTGGGCTCCAGCCAAAGTGCGGCGGAGTATGCGGGTATCAACGTGAGGCACCAGATCGTGATTGCGATGGCGATTTCCGGCGCTTTGGCCGGCATGGTCGGCATGAACGAAATCGCCGGCGTCAACGGCAAATTGCTGCTGGAGTTTGTCAGTGGCGCCGGCTTTACTGGTATTGCAGTGGCCTTGATGGGGCGCAACCATCCGGTGGGCATCATTTTTGCCAGTGTGTTGTTTTGCGCCCTGTTTCAGGGCGGTGCTGAGGTGGCATTTGAGGTGTCGG
>JAIXVK010000210.1 GCA_027483085.1 Comamonadaceae bacterium
ATAGAGGCTTACAGGCATGATTGCCCGGGTCTTCGGGGTTATAGCTGCTTCGATTAAGCGCGGATCGATATTGCATGTGTCGGCTTCGATGTCGACGAACACCGGCCTAGCACCAAGGAGCACAATGACCTCGGCTGTGGCGGCAAAGGTGAATGGCGTGGTGATGATTTCGTCACCGGGCTGAATTCCCAGAGCCATAAGGCTAATGAGCAGCGCTTCCGTACCACTCGCGACAGTAATGCAATGCTTCGCTCCAGTGTAGGCTGCCAGTCTGTCTTCTAACTCACGGACCTCTGGGCCCATGATGTATTGACCGTGTTCTAGCACTGAATCTATGCGCGCTTGTATTTGAGGCTTCAGTGACTGATATTGAGCTTTTAGATCAATGAATGGAATGCTCATATGCTTGTTTGCTCAAGGTTATCGTTACGCAGGATGTAATGCTGGTGCGTATGGCGGCAGGTGTAGTGACCTTCGCCAGACAAGGGTAGGGGTATTTGTTCTCCGTACTCGCTCATCCACCCAATTTGCTTGGCTGGCACACCCACCATCAGAGCATAAGGCTTGACATCTTTATTGACTACGGCACCGGCACCCACAAAAGCGTATGCACCTATGGTGGTGCCGCACACCACAGTGCAATTGGCACCTAATGTTGCCCCCTTTTTGACAATAGTATTGCGGTATTCATTCTTGCGCTCAACCAGCGAGCGCGGGTTATAAACGTTAGTGAACACCATGCTGGGGCCACAAAACACACCCTCTTCCAAGACGACGTTATCGTATACGCTGACGTTGTTTTGAATTTTGCAATGGTCGCCGATGATGACCTTGTTACCCACAAAGACATTTTGGCCTAGCGAGACGCCTTTGCCAATCCTGGCGCCGCCGCAGACATGAACCCAGTGCCAGATACGGCTACCTTCGCCGATTTTTGCGCCTTCATCAATAACGGCAGTAGAGTGAATAGTGAGTTCGGTCATATGTACTCATTAATTGATGGTCACGGTCTTTTCAACCGAGCTCAATAATCAAGGGGAAGGGAAACAGTCTTTCCGTCTCGAGCAGCCAAATAAGCGGCTATGAGAAGCTCTAGAGATTTCAAGCCTTCGCGTCCGTCGGTCTCTGGTTCAGCCTTACCTCGCAAAACGTCGATTACATTTCCATAATAAAGCGGATGCCCGAAACCATAGACGGAGGTGGTCTCGTAGTTGGCACTCTTGATTTGCTCGTCGTAATCCCGAGACTCTTCAAACTGCCATTGCTGGATGTCATTGACTGCCATCCCACCGACCTTAACAGTGCCCTTTTCACCCAAAACAATGATACTGCCCTCTAAGTTCTGGGGGTAAGTGAGCATGGTGACGCTCATGGAGCCGAGGGTGCCGTTACGCCATTTAACGTTCAGCACGCCGGTATCTTCGACTTCAATGTCTCTGAAAGTGCTCATCATGGCCTGGACCTTTTCAACCGGGCCGATTAGCCAATCCAACAGATCGACATAGTGACTGGCTTGGTTCATAAAAGCGCCGCCATCGAATTCCCAAGTACCACGCCAGCCGTTACCTTGATCGTAGTAGGCCTGTGGGCGAGTCCAGAACACATTGAGGTGAACCATATGGATCTTGCCAAAGCGTTTTTCTGTGACGGCGCGTTTGAGCAATTGCAGGGTGGTGTTGCGGCGGTTTTGTTTGACCACAAATAAGCGTACTCCCGCATCGTCGCAAGCCTTAACCATGCGCACACCATCATTCCAACGAGTGGCCATCGGTTTTTCGGTCATTACATTGACACCGTGCTTTGCAGCCAAGATAGCTTGGTCGGGATGAATGCCACTGGGGGTGCAGAGCGCAACAAGATCTAGTTGCTCTTTTTCAAGCATTTCTTCTAGGTCACGATAGGCCGGAACTTTATATCTTTCAGAGTGCTCGAACAGCACAACGGAGTCAATGTCGCAGATGGCGGCGAGTTCAAGCTCATCGTTGTGTTTTTCAATGGCGCCGAAATGGTTTTTCGATATGCGGCCGCAACCGACAATGGCAATTCTGATTTTTCGACCTGTTATGGATGGGTAGTGTTGCATCAAGCTGCCCTTGATTGTTGTTAGATTTAGAAGCGAAAGACGGTGAAACCAGCGTTTGCGGCTTCGTGGCGGTTGTAGAGGGCTTTGACATCAGCCAATACAGGCTTGTCCGTTTTACAAAACTTCTTAAGCTGATCGGGAGCCATCGCGCGGAATTCATTGTGACCAACAGCGACTACCAAGGAATCGACTTTGCTCGATTCATCTATAAAGCCAAGCTGAATGCCGTATTCGTGCTTAACCTCGTCTGCACTAGCCCATGGGTCGGTAACTACGACCTTGGCCCCCCAGCTTTCCAGTTCCGTTACTAGGTCTGCAATCTTGCTATTCCGAATATCCGGGCAGTTTTCTTTGAACGTGATGCCCATGACTCCGACTGTGCTGCGCGCTACGTCGATCCCATTTCGCAGCATTAAGCGAATGACGTTGCGTGCTGCATAGCGGGCCATGTTGTCGTTGATACGTCGACCGGCCAAGATGACTTGCGGGTGGTAGCCGACCTCTTCTGCTTTGTGGGTCAGATAGTAAGGGTCAACACCTATGCAGTGCCCACCTACCATGCCGGGCCGAAAAGGAAGGAAATTCCACTTGCTACCTGCGGCTTCAAGCACCTCAAGGGTATCGATACCAAGACGATCAAAGATGACCGAAAGTTCGTTAACAAAAGCGATATTGAGGTCGCGCTGGCTATTTTCGATGACCTTAGCGGCCTCAGCCACCTTGAGGCTGCTTGCTCTCCAAGTACCAGCTTTAATGATGCTTTTGTAAAGGTCATCAACAGCCTCTACTACTTCAGGTGTGCTACCGCTGGTGATCTTTTTAATGGTCGTAAGGGTGTTGACCTTGTCTCCAGGGTTGATACGCTCTGGGCTGTAGCCACAGAAAAAACCTTCGTTAAACTTCAGACCAGACTCGCGCTCGAGAATGGGAACGCAAACTTCTTCAGTGCAGCCTGGGTAGACTGTGGATTCATAAATTACTATCGCACCATCGTTCATGGCCTTGCCAACGGTTTCACTTGCCTTGATCAACGGGGTCAAATCGGGGCGATTCGCAGTATCAATGGGTGTGGGGACGGTCACAATAAATACGCCGCATTCTTCAAGCTTGTCGTAGTCGCTGCTAAAATTCAGTTCCGTGGCTGCATACAATTCTTCGGCCGTAACCTCAAGAGTACTGTCCTTGCCGGATCGCAATTCGGCAATGCGTGCGTCGTTGATGTCGAAGCCCAGTACAGGGCGAATTTTGCCAAATTCTACGGCCAATGGAAGCCCCACATAACCAAGACCGATTATTGCGATTTTCTGATTTTTAATGTTCATTTATTAATTACTCCAAGCCGGTACAAATCGACATCCAAATGGTTTGAACTAGGTTATCGAGCGATTTTCTTCAAACTAAGAACATCGGTTTCGTCTAACTCCGATTTCAGAGCCTCTATTTCAGCCTTCAGGGCTTCATATTCATCCATCTTACGCTGCAAGAATCGGTGCGTGATGGTTGCCTTTTCCGCCAGACCATTTAGGGTTAGCACGTAGACATAGCCAAACTTATTTTTGGAATTCGCAAAGTTCTTCATCTTCACCCACCCCTTTTCCGTCAGCGCTTTTAGGCAGTAATTCAATCCACCGACGCTGATACCCAGCTTTTCGGCCAGCTCGCGCTGGGTAACGTCCGGATTTTCTTGCAAGATGCGCATCACACGAAAATAAGTGTCTTCCTGTAGGTTTGCTTGGCGGCTTGTCATGTTATCCGCGAGTTTCTTTTTAAGAGAGCAGATTCGGATGTGTTTCTTAAACACCTAATCCGATGCTAAGTCAGGTTCAGCCCATACTGATCACGTGTTAACGAAGTGGCGTTCCGTACAAACTTGAACAGTGTATCCGGTGATAAGCTCGACGGCTCGGCTCACCTTAAAAAATATTCCTGAGTATCAATCTGATGGAAACTTTGGCATCCGGTTGCTGCTGTACCCATTCTTCCATGCTGACAGTATTGATGGCCAGTTGCAGTTGGGTGCGGATTTCCAGCTCGTGACGACCTCGCTGGTTAGCTGCTATGCGAGGTGGCCCTGAAGCCTCCTCGAATTCCCAAACCATGCCAGCCACCAAGCGCACACAATCCGCAGTGCTCCTATACCTTGTGCAGCGCCTTAAAAAGCTCCATAGAGTGAATTTCTGCGATAGGCCGCTCACCGATCCACGCAAATAGATCGAGCTCCAATTGGCGCAGCGTTCGCTCTTCATGACTTGCGCTCCATTGAGGTGACTGCTTTGCGTACCACTCCAGTGCGATTGCCTTAAACGTGTCACCAGTGGAGCGGGTGTTTTTCAGCTTGTCCAACTTGCGCGCCTGCACGGGATCGACGCCCTCTGACTTTTTGAGCTTTGCAGCGTCTCGGGCCTTTCGTGCCTCAGAGAGGACTGACTGCCGGGTAGCTACCCAATACAAGGTGCTTTTCTTCCTCGTCAATCCGGTATTTCAAAAACCAGCGCTTAAATCCCATGGGGCTAACCTGTAGGTACATACCGCCCGAATCGGCAAACCTAGCTTGCTTTTTGTCCGCCGGGCACACGGCGTTTTTGCACTGCACATCAGTCAGCATGGGGGTACGGCTCCTAGTGGAGGGTACGATTTTGGGGGGTACAGGGTCAAAATCAGCCCGCTTTTTCAGAATCCCCCCGCGTTTGTACCCCCGCTTTGGAGTAGCAGTCAAAAGAGCGCTTTGTACTATGCCACACTGTAAGTACTTGATTTTCTAAAGAAAAGGCCACTAACTATCTCTAGCTAGCGGCCTTTGTCAGCTGGGGTCTATTGAAAGAACCTCGGAAACCCGCATGGATGTTAGCTTTTAGGATTTCCAGTAGCCACCTGTTCCCCCGTCTGTTCCCCCGCTCTGCATTTGCTACCCCCTGTTTTAGGTGCGCAGTTAGATCAGGAAAAACACCTTCACGACAGGCTGCGTAGAAGTCGCGCCGCCGCTACACAAAACGCCTCATCTCTCCTCAGCTCGCAATCAGCTAGCCTATCCCTCAGCCGCTCATAGGTGCGCAGCCTCATACCTTTAGGCCGCTGCCAATCCTCCCCTATCCTCTCCTCAATGCGCCGCTGCTCGCGCCACGTCCGCGCCATCTCATCCTCAGACTGAGAGCTGTACGACACGCGCTGGCAATGCCGACAAGCAAAGCGCCCGGATCGCATGTAGAGAACTGCCACTTGTCGGGCACAACGTGGGCACTGAAACCATGGCCGCGCGCCGCCAAAGTTGCAAGGTTTGTACATCAGCGCCACCCGCTCACTAATGCTGCGCCGCTCTCCGTTTTGGGTCAGGCTGTAATCAAGCGTTACCGCGCTTTGTGGGGTCACGTTCACCCCTATGCTGCCAGTAGGCTCGCCTCCCCTGTTCCAGCTCCAGTTAAAGAATCTGTTTCCAGTTAACAGGCCTTTACGCGCCCATACTCGCACGTCCACACGTTGCAGTTGCTCGCCTTTGACCTTGTAAGCCGGTCTGCCAGCCCCTAGCCTTGATCCACCTTTTGCCATATTAAATACTCCACAGAAAACGAAGCCTCTTGGCTAACTCGTTAATTACTCGCGCGCGCGTATTGTTCGGAATGGGTCACTTTGCTTTTCAGTGGGGCCGCCGTGGTCTTTGCACTTATTTTGCAGAGCTGGCAGACATGAAAAGAAAGAACAGAGAATGGCTTCTCTATAAAGATGTCCAGATATGAAAACATCAAACTGGCAGAAAACGGGCCTATAAGTCCACTTTTGAAAACATAGCCCTGTCTTTCGGGGTCGCATGGTTTCATATCTGGACTTATAGAGCCGCCCATGTTTTCAAATATGGACAGGGGACAGCGTTTTTTCTCCACCATCACGCGCCCCGCTCGGTAATGTCCAATCCCTCTTTGGTTTCGCGTTCGGCATGGGCAATACAACTTTTGGCCGGTAGGCTTTCGGTCGAAACCCGTGCAAAGCATCAGCGTCG
>JAIXVK010000587.1 GCA_027483085.1 Comamonadaceae bacterium
AAGCACTGATCGACGCCAAGCTGGTGGACACTGTGCAATATGAAAACAAGGGTGGCGCGGCCGGTGTGATCGGCTTGGCCCAGTTTGTGAACTCCGCCAAGGGCGACCCTAACGCCATGATGGTGATGGGCGCGGTGATGCTGGGTGGCATCATCACCAGCAAGCCTGCTGTTGGCCTGGACAAGGTGACACCGATCGCCCGTATCACCAGCGAATACAACGTGTTCGTGGTGCCGGCCGACTCTCCGCTCAAGACCATGAAAGACGTGGTCACCCAGATGCAAAAAGACCCCGGCAGTGTCAAGTGGGGTGGCGGTTCGCGTGGATCCACAGAGCACATTTGTGCCTCCATGCTGGCGACCAAGGTCAACGTAGACCCCAAAAAGGTCAACTACGTTGCGTTCCGTGGCGGCGGCGAAGCCACTGCAGCTATTTTGGGCGGTAACGTGACGATTGGCGGCAGCGGTTACAGCGAGTTCGCTGAATACATTGCCGCGGGCAAGATGCGCGCCATCGGGGTGACCTCCGAGAAGCGCCTGCCCGGCATCAATGTGCCGACCATGCGCGAGCAAGGCTATGACGTGGTGTTGGGTAACTGGCGCGGTGTGTATGGCGCGCCTGGCATCACCGCCGAGCAGCGTGCTGCACTGACAGACCTGATCGTCAAGGTCACCAAGACCAAGGGCTGGGCTGACGCGCTGGAGAAAAACCAGTGGACCCCTGCGGTGTTGACCGGCAAAGCGTTCGACGAATTTGTGGACAACGAGTTTTCCAGCCTGCGCGGCGTGATGCACCTCTCCGGAATGCTGTGATGAGCCAGGTCGTGAAAGCGCGGCAAGAAGCCGCCGTAGCAGTGGGCGTGCTGCTCCTGGCCCTCGGGCTGGGTGCTGGCGCATGGGTCATTCCCTCAGAAGCGGGTTACGCCGGTATCGGCCCTGACTTTCTTCCGTGGGTGGTATCCGTGGCTTTGCTGCTGTGCAGTGGTTTCTTGCTGTGGGAAGTCCGTAAGGGCGGCTTTCTCGACATGGAAGATGACGAAGACAGCGAGCCCGCCTTCTGGCCCGGATTTATCTGGATGTCGGTGGGCTTGCTGGTGAATGCAGCGTTGATCACCACCATAGGGTTCATCTTTAGTTGCGCCCTGTGTTTTGTGTTGGCATCGCGGGGTGCGCGCTTGGCCCAAGGACAGGTCTTGGGCGGCGCCCGCACCTGGATCACGGATATCGTGGTCGGTCTGCTGATCTCGGCACCCGTGTACTGGATGTTTACCAAGTTTCTGGCCATCAGCTTGCCAGGTTTGACGCAAAGCGGATGGTTGTAATGGAAATCTGGAATCAACTTCTTCAAGGGTTTGCGACGGCGGGTACCCCCGTCAACCTGTTGTGGGCATTCGTGGGATGTGCGCTGGGCACTGCCGTGGGCGTGTTGCCCGGCATCGGGCCTGCTACGGCGGTGGCGATGTTGCTGCCTATTACCACCCAGGTGGAGGCCACTGCCTCCATGATCTTTTTTGCCGGCATTTACTACGGCGCGATGTACGGTGGCTCCACCACCTCCATTTTGCTCAACACGCCGGGTGAGACCTCCAGCATGGTGACCGCTATGGAGGGCAACAAGATGGCCAAGAGCGGCCGCGCAGGTGCTGCGCTGGCAACAGCAGCTATCGGCTCGTTTGTCGCCGGCAGCATCGCCACGGTGGTGGTGACCCTGTTTGCGCCGCTGGTGGCGGAATACGCCGTCAAGCTCGGCCCGCCCGAGTATTTTTGCTTGATGCTGTTGGCGTTCACCACCGTCAGTGCGGTGTTGGGGCAGAGCACATTGCGCGGCTTGACTGCTCTGTTTGTGGGCTTGGCCATCGGCTTGATTGGCATGGACCAGATCACCGGTCAAACCCGCTACACCGGCAACATGCCCGAGCTGCTGGACGGTATTGAAATTGTGTTGGTGGCGGTGGGTTTGTTTGCGGTGGCCGAGGCCCTGCACTTTGTGCTCTTCGAAGGCAAGGTGGTTGAGACCGAAAACAAGCTCAGCCGCGTCACCATGACCGCGCGGGACTGGAAGCGTTCGATCCCCGCCTGGATCCGTGGCGCTGCAATTGGCGCACCCTTTGGTTGCATTCCTGCCGGCGGCACAGAGATTCCTACTTTCTTGAGTTACGCCACAGAAAAGAAACTCGCCAAAGGTGACGACCTGGCGGAGTTCGGTACCAAAGGTGCCATCGAAGGTGTGGCCGGCCCTGAAGCCGCCAACAACGCGACAGTGACCACTGCCTTGATTCCGTTGCTCACACTCGGCATTCCCGTGTCCAACACGACGGCTGTGTTGCTGGGCGCTTTCCAGAACTACGGTATCCAACCCGGGCCACAACTGTTCACCACCTCGTCTGCGCTGGTGTGGGCGTTGATCGCCTCGCTGTTCATCGGCAACGTCATGCTGCTGGTGCTGAATTTGCCGATGGTGGGCTTGTGGGTCAAGCTGCTGAAGGTGCCCAAGGCCCAGCTGTACGCCGGTATTCTGATTTTTGCCACCGTGGGTACATACGGTATGCGCCAGAGCGCCTTTGACCTGGTGCTGCTCTACGTGGTGGGAGTCATGGGCTTGGTGATGCGCCGGTTCAATATTCCGACAGCACCGGTGATTGTGGGCATGATCTTGGGCCCCTTGGCAGAAGCGCAGCTGCGCAACGCCATGTCCATTGGTGAAGGCAGTGCCATGATCTTCCTTCAGCGCCCCATGTCGGTGACATTGCTGGTGGTGGTGCTGAGTGTGTTGGTCTTGCCACGGGTGCTCAAGCACTTTCAAGGCAAGGCGCAGCGCTTGGCTTCGGCATAAAAGAGGTTGTTAGCCCCCGTTTAATATGCGGGTGTAGCTATACTTTTAGTAGCAAAAAAGGGGCGCTTCGGCGCCCCTTTTTTTGTTGCGGCGGATGCTAATCTTCTCGTATGGCTAATTCAGTGATTTCATGGGTGCTGCGGCAGGGATTAGGCGTGGGTCTGCTCAGCCTCGGGGTGCTCTCATCGGCGCGGGCGGACACTGCGTTGGTGGCCGTGGCTGCCAATTTTTCCGGAACGGCGCAAACCATTGCCAGCGATTTCAAGCGGGTGAGCGGGCACACTGTGACCCTGGTGCCAGGAGCCACCGGCAAGCTATACGCCCAGATCAAGAACGGCGCACCATACCAGGTGCTTTTATCCGCCGATGACGAGACACCTTCGCGCCTGGTGCAGGAGGGTGCGGCCGTAGCGGCGAGCCAATTCACCTACGCTACCGGCCGATTGGTTTTATGGAGTCCGCAGCCCGGTCTTGTGGACGCGCAGGGTGCGGTGCTGGGTGCTGCTGGTTTGCGGGTGGCCATGGCCGACCCCAAAACCGCGCCCTATGGCGCTGCCGCCATGCAGGTGATCCAGCAGCGGGGTGTGTGGCAAGGCCTGCAAGGACGGCTGATTCAGGGTGAAAGCATCGCCCAGACCTACCAATTTGTCGCAAGTGGTAACGCGCCCATGGGGTTTGTCGCGCTGTCTCAGGTGATGCGGGATGGGCGTTTGGTGGATGGCTCCGCGTGGCAGGTGCCCGCCCACTTGCACCAGGCTTTGCGGCAGGATGCGGTGCTTCTCAATCCCGGGCAAGGCCAAGTAGCGGCCCTGGCTTTTTTGGCCTATCTGCGCACTGAGCCTGCCCGCCGGGTGATGCGCGCGGTGGGCTATGAGTAGCAGCTTGTCCGTGGCTGCGTTTCCGCTGTCTTCGGACGATTTTTCGGCCATCCGGCTCACTTTGGAGTTGGCCAGTGTCACCACGCTTGTGTTGCTGTGTTTGGCTACCCCGTTGGCCTGGTGGCTGGCCCGGTCCGGCTCTTGGTGGAGTCGCGCTGTGGGTGCCCTGGTGGCCATGCCTTTGGTGTTGCCACCCACGGTGTTGGGTTTTTACCTGTTGGTGAGCTTGGGGCCACAGGGGTGGGGCGGTCAGTTCACCCAGTGGTTGGGTATCGGTTTGCTGCCATTCACTTTTGCGGGACTGGTGCTGGGCTCGGTGATTTACTCCCTGCCGTTTGCGGTGCAGCCATTGCAGAATGCGTTTGAGAGCCTGGGGCCGCGCCCTCTGGAGGTCGCTGCCACACTGCGGGCCTCCCCTTGGGATACCTTCTGGCATGTGGTCCTGCCGCTGTGCCGCCCCGGTGTGGTGAGTGCTGCTGTGCTGAGCTTTGCCCACACGGTGGGCGAGTTTGGTGTGGTGTTGATGCTGGGGGGCAATATCCCCGAGAGCACCCGGGTGGTGTCCACCCAAATCTATGGCCATGTGGAGGCACTGGAATACACCCAAGCGCACTGGTTGTCGGGTGGCATGGTGCTGTTTTCTTTTGTGGTTTTGCTAGCACTGGGGTGGCTCAACCCGCGTGGCAGCCGTTTGCGGACTTGAGCGCCATGGTCAACCGCATCCGATTGAATGTCTCCAAACCCGGCTTCAGCCTGGTGCTGGATATGGAGCTGCCGTCAAAGGGCATCACGGTTCTGTATGGGCCGTCTGGCTCGGGCAAAACGACGGTTTTGAGGTGTATCGCAGGTCTCGAGCGCTCGCCGCAAGCGCTGGTGCAGGTGGGCGGGCACACTTGGCAAGACGAGCCCGCAGGTGTTTTCTTGCCGACCTACCGGCGCTCCCTGGGGTATGTGTTTCAAGAGGCCAGTCTGTTCGCCCATTTGGACGTGGCGGGTAACTTGGAGTTCGCCCGCCGGCGCGCTACACCCCGAATGGATGGCAGCCCCTTGCTGACGCCTGAGTTCGCGATTCAGACCTTGGGCCTGTCGAAGCTTTTGCACCGGCGGACGACCGACCTCTCCGGTGGCGAGCGACAGCGTGTGGCGATCGCTCGGGCGCTGGCAACCAACCCGCAGATTTTGCTTTTGGACGAGCCCCTTGCGTCTCTGGACGAGGCCCGCCGGCGCGAGGTCTTGCCGTGGCTGGAGCAACTCGGCAGCGAGCTCCAAATTCCGATGGTGTATGTGTCGCACGCGACCGAGGAGGTCACCCGCCTGGCCGACACCTTGGTGGTACTGGAACAAGGGCGTGTCATGGCCATAGGCCCAGTGGATACCGTGTTGTCTCAAGTGGAGCCTGTGATCCGCCTCGGTGGCGAAACCGCCAGCTTGGTGACAGGGCGTGTGATATCCCACGACCCGCAGTGGCATTTGAGCGAAATTGCGTTTGATGGCGGCACCTTCTGGGTGCCTGATGCCAAGCTGCAAACCGGGCAGTTGGTGCGTTTGCGGGTGTTGGCTCGCGATGTCAGCATTGCAACCCAAGCCCCATCGGGAAGCAGCATTCAAAACACCGTGGCGTGCACCGTGGCGCAAATCCTGCCGGACCAGCAACCCGCCCAGGCCCTGGTGCGCTTGGATGTGAGCGGTACAGCGCTTTGGGCCCGCCTGACCAGGCGCGCGGTGCAACAGCTGCAACTGCAGCCGGGCATGCACGTCTGGGCGCAAGTGAAAGCCATGGCGCTCACGCAGTAACGCAAACGGGTTGCAAATACTTGCAAATTTCACCCGTTCGGGTGATGACAGCGCCGGTGCGTCCGCCTAACCTGTGGGGTTGATTACTTGTCTCTCCCCCATGCCCGACGCGCCGCTTTTGTCCTCTGAGCCGACCCACGTCACCCTGCTGTTCCAAGCGCAGGCTGCCTTGACGCGCGGCGACGTGGACTTCAGCCAGACGCTTTCCAAAAGCGCACTGCTGCATGCTCAGCGGCAGAACGACGCCGCAGGCCAGGCCCGCGCCCTGTTGTACCTTGCGCAGGGAGACCGTCAGCTATCGCACCTGCGCCGTGCCCGTGAGACGGCGGAGCGCGCCGCCCAGATGTTCCAAACCCACGGGGACGCCGCTGGCGAAGCTGAGGCCCTGACCACTTTAGCCAATGTGCTGAGCCTGATGGGCCACAGCGCCGATGGCTTGGAAGCCGCCATGCTGGCCTTGAAGCTCAGCCAGTCCAGCCCAGCCAGCCATCCGCTTGCAGAGGCTATGGCCTGCAACTACCTCGGGGTTGCCTATGCCTGCAGCCAGAGCTTTGACAATGCGGCCGAGTTGCTGGAGCGCTCGGTCCGGATGTTTGAAGCCCAGGGCCTGTGGGCTGAATCCTGCTTGCCGCGCTACCACCAGCGGTATGCCGAAATGCACCGCTGTTTTCTGGACCGGTATTACCACGGCACTTTTTTGTCGCTCGACCGGTTGACGCAAATCGCAGGCCTGCCCGAACAAGTCACCTCGCAACCCGGGAGTGTGCGCTCCTTGCTCTGCCC
>JAIXVK010000359.1 GCA_027483085.1 Comamonadaceae bacterium
CCGGCCTCACGTTCAGCAAAGGTGAGAAAACGGCAGCAAATGGCATCGGTGCCCACCTGGCCTATACCAGTGGCCCTGCATCGGCGGCATTCAGCGTTCAGCAAGAACAAGACAAGTGGGACACCACCACCCAAAAGACCATGGACACGGTGGCGATGGGCGCCTACTACGACTTCGGAATTGCGCGCGTGGGCGGCACCTATGCACGCTCCAGCAAAGCCAACATCACGGGCACGGGCTCCCAGAGTGTGTTCACCGTCGGTGTTCGGGTGCCTTACGGTCCGGGAGAAATCCGGGCCTCTGTGCGCAACATCGACGAAACAGCGCGTAAATCTGCAACCGACGCCAGCTCCGACGTAGACAGCTTCCGCATCGGGATTGGTTACGCCTGGCTGCTGGATGCGACGACCGGCGTGCATTTCTCGCTGGTGCGCGACACGCAGAAACGCTTTAACGCCAACGGCTCAGAAAAGAGCAATGCCTCGGGCGAAGGCGCTGAAATCTCTTTGCGCAAGACCTTCTAAGGGCGCACGTACTCCAGGTTAATCAAGGTTGAATTGCGACGGGTTGAGGGTCCGGCTTGATCGCCGGACCCTCTTTTTTTTGCCGCTTTCAGGCTGGCAAGTTCTGCCCGGTCAATGCCAGATACGCATCGCGGGTGCCAACACTCACCGACTGCAGCACTTGCTGATAGGCCGTTTTGTGCCGAGCCAGCAAACGGGCGGAGGCCACCGTCTTGGAGCGGCAATACCAATGGCAGGTGTGCTGCATCAAGAAGAGCTCTGCCGACAGGGTGAACGCTCGGCGCTTGGGCGCCAAACCCGCCCGGTTTCCAACCACGGCAGCAATGCCACGCGCGTGCACTGCAAACGCTTCCCGTGCATCAAACCCTGCCGCTGGCCACCAGCGGGCCGCGTAAGGAATGGCGATGGGCAAACGGCTCACACGAGTGGCTGACGCTTCCAGCGTGGCGAACTCGGCCGCAAACGCCGCGAATTGCTCGCTCAGGGTTTGCTCCTGCACCTCGAGGTAGCTCCAGACCTGTGCCTGGCGCTCGGCATCTTCTTCGCCCAAGGCCCGCAGGTACCCGTCGGTGAGACTTTCCATCAACTTTTCAATATCAAAGCGCGACAGCGTCGAACCCAGCAGGGCAATCCGCTCGCTCTGGTCCTTCTTTTTGGCCCACGCGAAAGCGAGTGCCGCTACCAATAACAACAGAACATCCATGAATTACTCCCCGCTTTGTTGCAAAGCCCACATGGACGCGTAACGTCCATTGGCCAATAGCAGCTCGGCATGATTGCCGCGCTCGATGATGCGACCGGCATCCATCACCAATATCTCGTGCGCATCCACCACCGTCGACAAACGGTGCGCAATCACCAAGGTTGTTTTGTTGCGCGAAACGCCTTGCAACTCCGCTTGGATCGCGCGCTCATTGGCGCTATCCAGCGCGCTGGTGGCTTCGTCAAAGATCATCACCGGTGGGTTCTTGAGCAGCGTGCGGGCAATGGCCACGCGCTGTTTTTCGCCCCCACTGAGCTTCAAGCCCCGTTCGCCCACCATGGTGTCGTAACCGCGAGGGGCTGCCGCAATAAAGCCATGAATGTGAGCGGCCTTGGCGGCTGATTCCACCTCGGTACGGCTGGCACCAGGGCGGCCATAAGCAATGTTGTATTCCACCGTATCGTTGAACAGCACGGTGTCCTGTGGCACGATCCCGATCGCCTGGCGCACGCTGCCTTGGGTGACATTGCGGATGTCTTGCCCCGCAATCGTGATGCGACCCTGCTGCACGTCATAAAACCTGAACAGCAGCCGCGCCAATGTCGACTTGCCCGAGCCGCTGGGCCCAACTACCGCGACAGTTTTACCCGCCGGTATCTCGAAACTGATGTGGTGCAGGATGGTTCGCGCCTCGGTGCCCGCAGCGGCTTGGCTGCCTGTCGGGTCATAACTGAAGGTCACATCTTCAAACCGCACGCTGGCATCGGTTCCACCGGCCGCCAGTTGCAGGGGGCGCGCATCCGGCGAATCGGCAATTTCGCGCTCACGCTCCATCAGGCTAAACATCTTTTCCAGGTCGGTCAGGCTCTGTTTGATCTCGCGGTAAATCACGCCCAGAAAGTTCAGGGGAATGTAGAGCTGGATCATGAAGGCGTTGACCATGACCAGGTCGCCCAGCGTCATGCGCCCGTCCACCACACCCTGCGTGGCACGCCACAGCATGGTGACCAGCGCGCTGGCAATGATGAGCTGCTGGCCGCTATTGAGCAGGCTCAGGGTGCGCTGGCTTTTGACGGCTGCCCGGCGGTAGCGCTCCAGGTTTTCGTCGTAGCGGCGGGCCTCGAAGTCTTCATTGTTGAAGTACTTCACAGTCTCGTAGTTAAGCAACGAATCGATGGCCCGGCTGTGCGCCGTGCTGTCCATCTCGTTCATCTTCTTGCGGAACTGGGTGCGCCACTCGGTCACGGTAACGGTAAAGCCGATGTACACCACCAGCGCAATGCCGGTAATCCAGGCAAACCAAACGTCAAACTTGACGGCCAGCAGCGTGAGCACCAGCGTCACCTCGATCAGGGTGGGCACGATGCTGTAGAGCGAATAGTTGATCAGCGAATGCACGCCACGGGTGCCCCGCTCGATATCGCGCGTCATGCCCCCGGTCTGGCGCTCCAGGTGAAAGCGCAAGCTCATGGCATGCAGGTGGCGGAACACCTGCAGGCTGATGGACCGTGCGGCGCCCTCGGTCGCCTTGGCAAACACCAGCTCGCGCAGTTCGCTGAACAAGGACGTGCACAACCGCAATGCACCATACCCGACAAGCAGGGCCACCGGTACCACCAGCACTGCCGTGGCGTCACCGGGCTTCAGGGTCATGGCGTCCACCAGCTGCTTGAGCAGCAGGGGCACGCTGACGTTGGCCAGCTTTGCCGCCACCATGAAGCCCAGAGCTGCGATGACCCGCCATTTGTAGGTCCAAAGGTACGGAAACAAGCGTTGCAGCGTCTTCCAATCCGAGGAAGGTGGCATGCCGGGCGCCGACGGGGGAGCGGCAGGCGCGGCTGCAGGAAGACTAGAGGGTCGCATGGGGGACAATTCAGAGAAGTTTCAAGTCAGGATTGTGCCCATGTCTACTGTTCCAAGCCCCGCCCATGTTCAATTGCCCGTCGATCAGGAGCTGGTGCTCAAAGTCATCCCCATGCCGGGGGACTGCAATGCCAACGGCGACATCTTCGGCGGCTGGGTCATGGCCCAGGTCGATCTCGCCGGCTCCGTGCTACCCGCACGCTACACCCAGGGGCGCATGGCCACCGTCGCGGTCAATGAATTCATATTCAAGCAGCCGGTGCGCGTGGGCGACATCTTGAGTTTTTTCAGCAAAGTGAGCCGGATCGGGCGCACCTCGATCACGGTCAAGGTCGAGGTCTATGCCGAGCGTTACCGGTCGCAAGGAAACTACACCAAAGTCACCGAGGCGTCACTCACCTATGTCGCCATAGACGACCAGGGACGCCCGCGCCCTATCAATAAAACCGGCGAATAACGCTACGTTTTTGATAGCTATCCGCGCATATAAAGCGGGCGCTACAGGCACGATTAGCAGATAGCCTGCAGCGGGAAGCCCCGGCGCAAAAAAGGGCTTTCTAAGGGACAACGAGATCAGTGGGAACCCTATCGGCGATTGAAGAGCACCCCGCTATAACCGAACTGCACTTCCAGAGGAGACAACGTGCAGTTCCTTCAATTGCTGATCAGCGGCGTAGCACAAGGGTGCATCTACGGCCTGATTGCACTCGGCTTTGTATTGATCTACAAGGCCACCGAAACCGTAAGCTTCGCCCAAGGCGAGCTGATGATGTTGGGCGCCTTCGGCGGACTGGTGGGCATGACCATGCTGGGCATGCCTTACTGGATCGCTGTACCCAGCGCAATCCTGGGCATGGCCGTGTTCGGCATCTTCCTGGAGCGCATGGTCATCCGCCCGATCCTGGGGCAACCCGCGTTTTCTATCGTGATGCTCACCATCGGCATCGGCTATGTGGCGCGCGGGCTGATCACCATGATCCCCGGTATCGGTACCGACACCAATGCCTTGGCTGTGCCCTACAAAGACGAGATCCTGAAGTTCGGCGGCAATGAAATGGGCATTGGCGCTTTGGTGCTCAACGTGGAACACCTCGTCATCATCGGTGCGACCGGCGTGTTGTGCGTGCTGTTGTTCGCCCTGTTCCGCTACACCAAGCTGGGCATCGCAATGCAAGCCGCCTCCCAGAATCAGTTGGCCGCGTACTACATGGGGATCCCGGTGCAACGCCTGAACGGCTTGGCTTGGGGTCTTGCCGCGGCGGTTGCCGCGATTGCCGGAATATTGCTGGCCCCCATCACTTTTGTGCACGCCAACATGGGCTTCATTGGCCTGAAGGCATTCCCTGCCGCCGTGGTGGGCGGGTTCGGTAGCCTGCCGGGCGCCATCGTCGGTGGCCTTGTCATCGGGCTGGTGGAGTCTTTTGCCGGCTTTTACCTGCCCGACGGATTCAAGGACACCGCACCGTATGTGGTGGTGTTGGTCATGTTGATGGTCAAGCCGAATGGACTGTTCGGCGAAAAACTGCGGAAGAAAGTCTGATGCGTTTTATTTTCAAAACCGACTACGCGCAGGACATCAAGCTTGCCAAACACGGCGGTCACGTTTTTTGGTACAGCACGCTTATCGTCCTGCTATTGGCGGCACCGTGGCTGCTGACCGAGTACAGCCTGGCTCAGCTGAACCTGGTGCTGATTTATGCGATTGCAGGGCTCGGCCTGATGCTGCTGGCGGGCTTTACCGGCCAGTTTTCCCTTGGCCACGCCGCCTTCCTAGGCGTGGGTGCTTACACACAGGCCTATCTGGTGCAAATGGGAGTGCCCTTTGTGGTGGCCCTTGCCTTGTCCGGCACGCTATCTGCAGCGATCGGCATGGTGGTGGGTATCCCTGCATTGCGGCTCAAAGGCATTTACCTGGGCATGGCGACCTTGTCGTTCGGCTTCATCATCGAAGAGGTGTTTGCGCGCTGGGAATCTGTCACCGGGGGTAACGCGGGCAAATCGGTCGCTGCGATCCGGATGTTCGGCTATGACCTGAGTAGTGGCACTGGCTTCTACTTTGTCTGCCTGGTGCTCACGGTGCTGTGCACCTTGGGCATTCTGAACCTGCTGCGCTCGCCTACCGGTCGGGCGTTTGTGGCGATTCGCGACTCTGAGATTTCAGCCCAGAGCATGGGCATCCATCTCGCGTATTACAAGACCCTGTCGTTCTCGATTTCAGCGGCCTTGGCAGGCATGGCGGGGGCCTTGTATGCCCACAACCTTCGCTTCATTTCGCCCGACCAATTCAACTTGCTGCAATCGATTGACTTGTTGTTGATGATTGTGATTGGCGGCTTGGGCTCGGTGCACGGGGTGTTTCTGGGGGCTATTTTCCTCATCATCCTGCCGCAGGGTATTTCGCTCAGCAAAGAGTTCTTGCCGGAAATCATCGGCCAGGCTCCCGGTCTGAAAAGCGTGATCTACGGCAGCGTCTTGATTGCGTTTGTGCTGTTCGAGCCCATGGGCTTGTACGGCCGCTGGCTCAAGGTGCGCACCTATTTGCAAATGTTCCCGTTCTACCGCAAAGGCATGTTCAAGCGGCAGAAATCCTTCCAAAAGTCTGATCGCCTCAAATGAGCACCGACACATTACTCTCCGCCCAGGACCTGAGCGTGCGCTTCGGCGGCGTGCTGGCGGTCAACAAAGTCAGCTTCGACGTCAAGCAAGGTGAGGTTTTCACCCTGATCGGCCCGAATGGCGCTGGCAAGACCACGGTGTTCAACCTGATCAGCCGCATTTACACCCCCACGACCGGCAGCATTGCCTACCGCGGGCCGCAGGGCATGCTGCAACTGACCGATCAGGCGCCCCAGGATGTGGCGTCGCTGGGCATTGCCCGGACCTTTCAGAACATCGAACTCTTTGAGCACGCCAGCGTGCTGCACAACCTGCTGATCGGCCGTCACACCCACCGCAAAACCAGCCTCTGGCAGGACTTGCTGTTCACCTCCGCGGTGCGCGAGGCTGAACTCAAAGCGCGGGAGAAGGCCGAAGAAGTCATCGAGTTTCTTGACCTGCAGCACTATCGCGACTCGTTGGTTGCAGGCCTGCCTTACGGCGTACGCAAGGTGGTGGAGATGGCCCGCGCCCTGTGCACCGAGCCCAAACTGCTGTTGCTCGATGAGCCCTCCAGCGGCTTGAATGTGGAAGAAACCGACGACATGGCCTTCTGGATCCAGGACATCAAAAACGAGCTGGGCATCACAGTGCTTATGGTGGAACACGATATGAGCCTGGTATCCAAGGTGTCAGACCGGGTTCTGGCCATGAACCAAGGCGAAGTGCTGGCCATGGGCAGCCCCCGCGAAGTGCAAACGGACCCTGCGGTCGTGGAAGCCTATTTGGGCTCGATCGACGATGTGTCGTCCTTGCGCCGCCAACCCGCGCGGGAGGTTGCATGAGCACCCTGCCCCCACCTATCAGCGACCAGCCGGTGCTCAAGCTCTCGAACGTCGAGAGTGCCTATGGGCCGATCAAAGCCATCCGTGGTGTGAGCCTGCAGGTGCGACGCGGCGAGATAGCCACGGTGCTCGGCTCCAACGGAGCGGGCAAAACTACGATTCTGAAAACTATCTCGGGGATCATCGATCCGCGCAAGGGCTCGGTCGAATTCAAGGGCCAGGACATCACGGCACGCGATCCGGCGCACATCGTGCAAGAGGGCTTGAGCCACGTGCCTGAGGGGCGTGAGGTTTTCCCGCTGCTCAGCGTGCATGACAACCTGCTCATGGGGGCCTTTACCCGCTCGGACCGCGATGGCGTGGCCAAAGATATCGCCACGGTGTATGGCTATTTCCCGATTCTGAAAGAACGCGCTACCCAGGATGCGGGCTTGCTTTCAGGCGGGCAGCAGCAGATGCTGGCGATCAGCCGCGCGCTCATGGCCGACCCCGACCTGATTCTCCTGGACGAGCCCAGCCTGGGCCTGAGCCCGAAACTCACCAAGGAGATTTTCGAGATCGTGGTGCGTATCAACCGCGAGCGTGGCACCACCATCCTGCTGGTCGAACAGAACGCCAACATGGCGCTTAACGCCTCGGACTACGGCTACGTGCTGGAGAACGGCCGCATCGTCATGGAAGACACCTGCGCCAACCTGCGCGAAAAAGACGACATCAAAGAGTTTTACCTTGGCATGAAGGAGGACGGTGTGCGCGGGGAACGTCGTTGGAAAAAGAAGAAAACCTGGAGATAGCAGCATGAACGGACTCTGGGACACCAGCAACATCCAGCCACAGAGTGGTATTGCCATGACCGGTGACACGATACCGGCCATGTTCTGGAACGCCGTGGCAGCACGCGGCCCCGACATCTGGCTGCGCCAGAAGCACCTGGGGCTCTGGCGTAGCTGGACTTGGAACCAGACGGCCGAGGCCGTGCGCGAAATTGCAGGCGGATTGATCAGCCTCGGCTTTGAACAAGGCCACACCGCATCCATATTGGCCAACACCGTGGTGGAATGGGTGTGGGCGGATCTGGCTGTGTTGTCGGCGGGTGGCGTGTCGAACGGGATCTACCCCACCGATGCGCCGAGCCAGGTGCACTACCTGTGTGAAGACTCCACCACAAGCATCTTGTTCGTCGAAGACGATGAACAACTCGACAAAGCC
>JAIXVK010000609.1 GCA_027483085.1 Comamonadaceae bacterium
AGTGGATGCTGACATTGCAGCCATGATCGCGGTGAGCGCGGCCCTGTCCGTGTCTGGCATCCCATTCAACGGCCCGATCGGCGCAGCCCGCGTGGGTTACGTCAACGGCGAATACGTGTTGAACCCCGGCCAGACTGCACGCAAAGACTCCATCATGGATCTGGTAGTTGCTGGTACCGAAGCCGCTGTGTTGATGGTCGAATCCGAAGCACAACAGCTGTCCGAAGAAGTGATGTTGGGCGCTGTGGTTTACGGCCACGAGCAGAGCAAAACCGCTATCAACGCCATCCACGAACTCGTGCGTGACGCCGGCAAGCCTGTCTGGGACTGGAAGGCTCCTGCCCGTGACGAAGCCTTGATCGCCAAGGTCGATGCCCACGGCAAAGACAAGCTGGTCGCCGCTTACCAGATCCGCAACAAGCAAGCACGTACCCAAGCCTGCCGCGCTGCTTATGCAGACGTGTTTGCCGGTTTGAAGGCTGACGGCGTTGAGTTCGACAGCGTCAAGGTCGAAGGCATGCTGTTTGACATTGAAGCCAAGATCGTGCGCGGCCAAATTCTGGCAGGCGAGCCCCGTATCGACGGTCGCGATACACGCACAGTGCGCGCTATCGAAATCCGCAACGGCGTGCTGCCCCGCACCCACGGCTCTTCCTTGTTCACACGTGGCGAAACCCAGGCTTTGGTAGTCGCCACCTTGGGTACCGAGCGCGATGCGCAGCGTATCGACGCTTTGAGCGGCGAGTACGAAGACCGCTTCATGCTGCACTACAACATGCCTCCCTTCGCCACCGGCGAAACCGGCCGCGTGGGTACGCCCAAGCGCCGCGAAATCGGTCACGGCCGTTTGGCCAAGCGCGCTCTGGTCGCTGTGTTGCCTACCAAAGAAGAGTTCCCTTACTCCCTGCGCGTGGTGTCGGAAATTACCGAGTCCAACGGCTCGTCTTCCATGGCTTCCGTGTGCGGCGGCTGCTTGTCCTTGATGGACGCTGGCGTGCCTTTGAAGGCGCACGTGGCCGGTATCGCCATGGGCCTGATCAAGGAAGAAAACCGCTTCGCGGTGTTGACCGACATCTTGGGTGACGAAGATCACCTGGGCGATATGGACTTCAAGGTTGCTGGTACTACCAACGGTATCACCGCGCTGCAGATGGACATCAAAATCCAAGGCATCACCAAGGAAATCATGCAAGTGGCTTTGGCTCAGGCCAAGGAAGCGCGCGTGCATATCCTGGGCGAAATGCAAAAGTCCATGGCGGAAGCCCGTACCGAAGTGTCCAACTTCGCACCGCGTCTGTTCAGCTTCAAGATCAACCCCGAAAAGATCCGTGACGTGATCGGCAAGGGTGGTTCTGTGATCCGCGCACTGACCGAAGAAACCGGCACCCAGATCAACATCGAGGAAGACGGCACGATCA
This sequence comes from Comamonadaceae bacterium, assembly GCA_027483085.1. GTDB lineage: Bacteria > Pseudomonadota > Gammaproteobacteria > Burkholderiales > Burkholderiaceae_C > Allorhodoferax. Next base: position 1,419 of record JAIXVK010000609.1, read on the forward strand.
CCATCGCTTCCAGCGATCCTGAGAAGGCAGAACTGGCCAAGAAGCGCATCGAGCAGATCACGGCTGAAGTCGAAATCGGCAAGGTGTACGAAGGCCCGATCACCAAGATTCTGGACTTCGGTGCGCTGGTCAATCTGCTGCCCGGCAAGGACGGCTTGTTGCACATCAGCCAGATCGCTCACGAGCGCGTCGAGAAGGTCACGGACTACCTGTCTGAAGGCCAGATCGTCAAGGTCAAGGTTCTCGAGACCGACGAAAAGGGCCGCATCAAGCTGTCTATGAAGGCCTTGATCGAGCGTCCTACGCAAGAGTAAATCGTTGGTCTGCTATTGATTTGGTAGCTGCTCGCGAACAATTTGCGGGCGTTACCGGTCAATTCGATATGCGAGCATTTGAAATATCCTCTCCCGGTGCGCCGGACGTTCTGCGTCTGGTGGATCGGCCTGCGCCTGTTGCAGGGGCAGGGGAGTTGCTGATTCGTGTAGCGGCCAGCGGCGTTAATCGTCCGGACGTGTTGCAGCGATTGGGCAAATATCCTGCGCCCGCCGGTGCCTCGGACATTCCGGGCTTGGAGGTCGCTGGACATATCGTCGATGGAGATCGTGCGGCGCTTGCGCTTGCCGGTTTGGATATCGGGACTCCCGTGTGCGCCCTCGTGGCGGGTGGCGGCTATGCAGAGTACTGCGTCGCACCGATTGCGCAGTGCCTGCCAGTGCCCGATGGATGGAGCTTGCTGGAGGCCGCCAGCCTGCCGGAAACCTTTTTTACCGTCTGGTCGAACGTGTTCGACCGCGGCGCATTGAAGGCCGGAGAAACCTTGTTAATCCAAGGGGGCAGTAGTGGTATCGGGGTGACTGCGATCCAACTAGCTAAGTCACGCGGTGCCACTGTGATCGTCACGGCGGGCACGGACGAAAAGTGCCAGGCTTGTCTTGCTCTGGGCGCAGACCATGCGATCAATTATCGGACAGACGATTTTGAGGCGCAGGTCATGGGCTTGACCCAGGGGCGTGGCGTCGATGTGATCCTGGATATGGTGGCAGGTTCATACCTCGGCAAAGAAGTGAACTGCTTGGCGGACGATGGGCGATTAGTGTTGATTGCCGTTCAGGGCGGTGTTCACGCGGAGGTCAATGCGGGTGCCATCCTGCGCAAGCGCTTAACGGTCACCGGTTCTACGTTGCGCGCGCGCCCTGTGGCCTTCAAGGCTGCTATTGCCAAGGCCTTGCGCCAAGAGGTGTGGCCCTTGTTGTTGCGCAAAGAGGTGGGTCCTGTGGTGTTTCGACAATTTGCTGTATCCGGGGTCGATGGTGGCACGGCTGCTGCTGCCGCACACAGTGTGATGGA
>JAIXVK010000186.1 GCA_027483085.1 Comamonadaceae bacterium
ATCCAGCAAACCGGCTCGGTGTATGTGAACTTCACCCAGTCCAGCACCGACGTGCTGCGCCTGCGCAAAGCGATTGCCTCCAAGCAGTTGCGCGCCTCGGGCGATGGCTCAGTGCCGGTGCGCATCGTGCTGGAAGACGGCAGCGAGCTGCCCAAAGCTGGCAAGCTGCTGTTCAGCGACCTGACAGTAGATGCTACCAGCGGCCAGATCACCCTGCGTGCCGAAGTGCCCAATGGCGATGGCCTGCTCTTGCCCGGCCAGTATGTGCGTGTGCGCCTGTCGCAGGCCGAGCTGCCATCCGGCATCTTGCTGCCCCAGCAAGCAGTGACCCGCACCAACCAGGGCGACACCGTGCTGGTGGTGGGTGAAGACGGCAAACCCGGCCCACGCCCGGTCAAGGTGGGTAACGCCCAAAACAGCCAGTGGGTGATTTTGGACGGCCTGAAAGAAGGCGACCAGGTCATCGTCGATGGCTTCCAGAAAATGATGGTGCCCGGTGCCCCCGTGAAGGCGGTGCCATGGACCGGCTCTGCCGCGGCTGCTGCCGGTGCGCCAGCAGCCGCTGCATCCGCCCCTGCCGCTGCCGCATCGGCCGCGGGCAAATAAGTACACACGAGGCACTTTCCCATGGCCCAGTTTTTTATCAACCGCCCCATCTTTGCATGGGTGCTATCGCTGTTCATCATGGTGATGGGCGGCGTTGCCATTACCCAGCTGCCGATTTCGCAGTACCCGCCGGTGGCGCCTCCGGCCATCGTGGTCAACGTGGCCTACCCCGGCGCCTCTGCCCAGACGCTGGAAGACAGTGTGCTGAGCGTGATCGAGCGCGAAATGAACGGCGCCTCCGGCCTGATCTACATGGAATCGGTGTCGCAAGCCAACGGCTCCGGCACCCTGACCCTGACGTTTGAGACCGGCACCGACGCCGACATGGCCCAGGTCGATGTGCAAAACCGCCTTGCGCGGGCCACACCGCGCCTGCCTGCCTCGGTAACGCAGCAAGGCGTGCGGGTGGACAAGTCGCGCTCGAACTTCCTGCTGTTCACCATGCTGGCCACCGACAACCCGGACACCAGCACCATCGAGCTGGGTGACTACGCCTCGCGCAACATCGTGCCCGAACTGCAGCGCCTGCCCGGCATCGGCCAGGCCCAGCTGTTTGGTACCGAGCGCGCCATGCGCATCTGGCTGGACCCGGCCAAGCTAGCTTCGTTCAACCTGTCCACCGCTGAGGTGAATGCTGCCATCAGCGCCCAAAACGCGCAGGTATCCGCCGGCGCTATCGGCGACTTGCCCAACATCACCGGCCAGGGCATTGCTGCCACGGTGGTGGTCAGCGGCCAATTAGCGAGCGTGGCGCAATTCGGCAACATCACCCTGCGCTCCAACGCAGACGGCTCTGCCGTGCGCCTCAAAGACGTGGCCCGTATTGAGCTGGGTGCACAGGCCTACAGCACCTCCGCCCGCCTGAACGGCAAGCCCGCCATCGGTATCGGCGTGCAGCTGTCACCCAGTGGCAACGCCATGGCAGCGGCCAAGGCGGTACGCGCTCGCATGACCGAGCTGGAAACCTATTTCCCGCAAGGCATGAAGTGGAGCATTCCTTACGACAGCTCGCGCTTCGTCAATATCTCCATCAAACAAGTGGCCCAGACCCTGGTCGAAGCCGTGGTGCTGGTGTTCCTGGTGATGTTCTTGTTCTTGCAGAACTGGCGCTACACCGTGATCCCGACCATCGTGGTGCCAATTGCCCTGTTGGGTACCTTTGCCACGCTGCTGGCGCTGGGCATGTCGATCAACGTGCTGACCATGTTCGGCATGGTGCTGGTGATCGGTATCGTGGTGGACGACGCCATCGTGGTGGTGGAAAACGTCGAGCGCATCATGAGCGAAGAAGGCCTGCCGCCGCTGCAAGCCACCCAAAAGGCCATGGGCCAGATCTCGGGCGCCATCATCGGCGTGACCGTGGTGTTGATTGCCGTGTTTGTGCCTTTGGCGTTTTTCTCCGGCTCGGTGGGCAATATCTACCGCCAGTTCTCGACCGTGATGGTGGCATCGATCGCGTTCTCGGCCTTCCTGGCGCTGTCGCTCACACCCGCACTCTGCGCCACCCTGCTCAAGCCGGTAGTGGCCGGCCATGCACACGCCAGCACCGGCTTCTTCGGCTGGTTTAACCGCCGCTTCACCAGCACCGCCAAGGGCTACGAAAGCGTGGTGCAGCGCCTGCTGAAAAAGGCCGGTCGCTACCTGGTGATTTATGTTGCCATCATCGGCGCAGTGGCAGTGGTTTATATGCGCTTGCCCACCTCGTTTTTGCCGGCTGAAGACCAGGGCAACATCATCGTGAACGTGCAATTGCCGCCGGGTGCGACCCAGCAGCGCACCACCAGCGTGATGGAGCAGGTCGAAGGCTTCATGCTCAAGCAACCCGAGGTGGAGAGCATGGTGGGTGTGATCGGCTTCAGCTTCTCCGGCCAAGGCCAGAACGCTGCGCTGGGTTTTGTGACCCTGAAAGACTGGTCCGAGCGCCAAGGCCCCGGCCAATCGGCACAGGCATTGGCCGGCCGTTCGTTCGGCGCGCTGATGGGCATTCGCGACGCATTCATCTTCCCCTTGAGCCCTCCCCCCATCCCTGAGCTGGGCAACGCTTCGGGCTTTACCTTCCGTCTGCAAGACCGTGCAGGCAAGGGCCGCGAAGCCTTGATCGCTGCACGCAACCAGTTGCTGGGTATGGCCTCCAAGAGCAAGGTGATCACCCAGGTCCGCCCTGATGGCTTGGAAGACGCGCCCCAACTGCAGATCGATATTGACCGTGACAAAGCCAGCGCCTTGGGCGTGAGTTTCAGCGCCATCAACAGCACCATCTCTACGGCCTTGGGCTCCAGCTATGTGAACGACTTCCCGAACGCAGGCCGCCTGCAGCGGGTCGTGGTGCAAGCCGATGCGACAGCCCGTATGCAGCCGGACGACCTGTTGAAGTTCAACGTCATCAACAGCAGCGGCAAGGCCGTGCCCTTGTCGGCATTTGCCACTACCCGCTGGGTGAACGGCGCCATGCAAACCGTGCGCTACAACGGCTACTCCGCCATCCGCATCGGCGGCAGTGCAGCCCCCGGCTACAGCACCGGCGAAGCTATGGCCGAAATGGAAAAACTGGCCAGCCAGTTGCCCGCAGGCTTTGGCTTTGAGTGGACCGGCCAGTCCCGCGAAGAAAAGCTGGCCGGCTCGCAAGCCACCATTCTTTATGCGTTTGCCATCCTGGCAGTGTTCTTGTGCCTGGCGGCGCTCTATGAGAGCTGGTCGATCCCGCTGTCGGTGATTCTGGTGGTGCCTTTGGGCGTGCTGGGTGTGGTGTTGGCCACGCTGTTCCGGGGGTATGCGAACGACGTGTACTTCCAGGTGGGCCTGATCACCATCATCGGCTTGTCGGCCAAGAACGCGATTTTGATTATCGAGTTCGCCAAAGACCTGCAAGCCCAGGGCAAGACGGCCATTCAGGCCGCCTTGATGGCCGCGCACCTGCGCTTCCGCCCCATCATCATGACTTCGCTGGCCTTCATTCTGGGCGTGCTGCCTCTGGCCCTCGCCAGCGGCGCGGGCTCTGCCAGCCAACGTGCCATCGGCACCGGCGTGATCGGCGGCATGGTGGCGGGCACGATCCTGGCGGTGTTCTTTGTACCTATCTTCTTTGTGGTGGTACGCAGCATCTTCAAGGGCAGCGAACGCCAGCGCCAATTCGACGCACAACACGGACACCAGATCGGAGCTGAATCCCATGAGTAAGCACACTTTTGCGCGCCCTGCCCTGCGCTTGGCCACCCTGTCGGCGGCCCTGTGGCTGGCTGGCTGCAGCTTTATCCCCACCTTCAGCCGCCCGGCGGCGCCGGTGGCGCCCGCCTTCCCGCAAGTGGCTGCAAGCAGCGCACCCGCTGCGAGCGCCAAGGCAGCGGCAGATATCGAGTGGCAAAGCTTTTTCAAAGACGCGCGCCTCAAGCGCCTGATCGAGCTGTCTTTGGAGAACAACCGCGACCTGCGCGTAGCGGCCCTCAACATCGACGCCACCCGCGCCAAGCTGCAAGTGGCGCGCGCCGACCAGCTGCCCACGGTGAATGCCGGTATCAACGGCAGCCGCGGCCCGGCGGCCAGCGGCGCCATCACCAGCAGCTACACGGCTGGCCTGAGCGTGACCGCCTATGAGCTGGACTTTTTTGGCCGTGTGCGTGCCCTGAGCCAAGCGGCCCAGTCTCAACTGCTGGCCACCGAAGAGGCGCGTAAAACGGTGCAGATCAGCCTGATTGCGTCGGTAGCCAACACCTACCTCACGCTCTTGGCCGACGACGAGCTGCTGCGCGTGACCCGCGAAACACTCAAAACGCGGCAAGAGAGCCTGCGCCTGATGCAGCTGAAATACGACAACGAAGCCGCCTCCAAGCTGGACCTGAGCACCGCGCAGAGCCTGCTGGAAGCTGCCAAGGTGTCGCTGGCCCAGCAAACCCGCCAGCGCGCCACCGACGAAAGCGCCCTGGTCTTGCTGGTGGGCCAGCCCTTGCC
>JAIXVK010000577.1 GCA_027483085.1 Comamonadaceae bacterium
AGGGCTGCGCTAATGCAATAGGTAATCCTTGGTCCACTACTTCACCTCGAAACGAGCAACGTTATCTTTTGAAACATCCGTCATCACAAACGGCTTACCTCGAACTTCGACCTCTGCAAGGTCTGCTTTACCCACAACGACTGCCAGAGGCGGTACTCCATTCACTGCGGTAGTGGTGCCGCCTTGCAATGTCCTGCGCAATAAAACCGTACCATTGGCATCAACCACTTGTACCCAGGTAGTTCCCTTGGCACGGACGAGTAAAAAATCCTCGCCGGTTTGACTACCGCTGGCAGGGACTATCGGCTCGGGCGCAACTGCCGCTACCTGACTTGCCGTGTTTTGCGGGGGAACAGCAGCACTTGGAACAACTTCAACGCTAGCCGCCTTATCGTTGGACTCTTGCTTTGGTGCACTCATGCTAGGTGTTGAATCCGCAGGAGGCATCAGCTCTGTAGACTCAGTTTCCGAAGTGGTGAGCCAGCCGGGCAACTGCACACTCGGTATGGCAAAGACCAACACAGCGCATGTCAACAGCCCAAGTACCAACAATGCACTCGGTCTCTTCACGATATCCAGCATCGAAGATTTGACCCAATTTTGTTGATCCTTGAAGGGCTCGTTAATTCCTCGATCCGCCACTTGAAACTGGGGAGCCACCACATGCGGCAAGCGCTCAAGAATGGGGGCCGGATCAATTTTCAGCGCACGACAAACACTGGAGGCCAGAGCCCGCACGAATACAGCATCTGGCAACAAATCTATCCGGTCTGACTCCAGCGCCTCCAGCTTCTTGACTGGAACCTTCATGGAAACAGCAAGCGCAGCGATGTGCAACCCAGCCGCTTCGCGCGCATTGCGCAGCATTTCACCGGCACTGGGCAGATTGTTGGTTACAACACTGCCCTGCTCTGCCGCCTCGCCACCCGCTTCACTCATCAAACGCCCCTCGCTCAAGCAAACTTGCCTCTTTAGATACCGGGAACCTTTTCGCCAACTGTGTGCCCAACTGGGCCGCAGAATCTCGGTTCCCTAACCTGCGCTCAATCTTTACGCCCAGCCATAGCGTCTCAGAATTAGCAAACTCGCTGTTATTCACGCGACGGATCTGAGATTGCGCTCTCGATAAATCTCCGCGCAGGACAAACAACAGAGCCAAGTTGTAGCCTGCAACCGGATTGCCTGGCTCCAGCTCGAGCGCCCGGGTCAGACTCACCAATGCCTCGTCTCGCAAACCCGCAGTTTTCTGACAAACGCCAAGCGCCATCCACGATTTAGCGCGCTCTTGGTACAGGGGGTTGTTAATTGCTGCGGAAAAATTAGCGAAGGCCTCTGGCATCCGCCCTTGCTGACAGAGCATCCAACCATAATTGTGCTGAACAGCTGCCGCCTGCGGGCTTAACTGAAGCGCACGCCTAAAGCTCTCATCCGCCAACCCAAAATCATTGAGTTGCATGTAAATCAAACCGCGCAAATTGTGCGCTTCGTAGATTCCCGGATCAGCAGCAATGGACTGCTTGATCTCGTCAAGCGCAACCCGCGTTTGACCATTGCTGTAGTAGCCAGCCGCCAACTCCAATCGAATCTTGGCACGCTTGCGGGCTGGCGTCTCGTCGGAATCGGTTGCAATGTCCGTACCCGGTGAAATGGAGGGAGCGGATGAGCAGCCTTGAAGGAAACCCAACACAGCAATCGCCAAAGCCCCCCCCAACATAAGGGCGAGCTTACGCGCAGCGACTTTCACCGTCGATTGCCTACTTTCAGTCATCGCGAGCCCCATTTCAATTGAAGTTTTTTTGCTCACCGATTTGCTGCAGCATGATCGTGCGTTGCTTGCTTATCCGGTTGCTCACATTCGTGCGATCTTTGACGTCACCGGCGAGCTGTCCGCACGCCGCGTCGATATCATCCCCCCGCGTTTTGCGAACCGTAGTCACAAGCCCACCATCCAGCAAAATCCGGGCGAACTCTTGGACCACATTGTTCTTCGAGCGCAAAAGCCCCGACGCTGGAAAAGGGTTAAACGGAATCAGATTGAACTTACAGGGTATATCGGCCTCGCGAACCAGTGTCAGCAAGGCTCGCGCGTGTTCGGGGCTGTCATTAACGCCATCGAGCATGCAATATTCAAACGTAATGAAATCGCGCGGCGCTCTTTCAAGGTAACGCTTGCATGCGCTCAAAAGCTCCACCAGTGGATACTTCTTGTTCAAAGGCACCAAGTTGTCGCGCAACACATCAGTAGGTGCGTGCAAAGACACGGCTAACGCCACTGGACAATCGTCTTTGAGACGATCCATCATGGGAACCACGCCAGAGGTTGAGACCGTCACTCGCCGTCGCGACAAACCATAACCATGGTCGTCCAACATGGTCCTCAGTGCAGGCACCAAGGCGGCGTAATTTTGGAGCGGCTCCCCCATTCCCATCATCACCACATTGGAGATGACGCGCTCTTGAACCCCGAGATGCTTGCGCAGGAAGTGCTCAGCAAACCACAGCTGCGCCAAAATCTCCCACGTCTTCAAATTTCGACTGAATCCCTGGTGGCCTGTCGAGCAAAAACGACAACCCACCGCACAACCTGCCTGCGAGGAAATACAAAGCGTTCCTCGATCGGACTCCGGGATAAAAACTGTTTCGACAGCGTCACCGCCACCGACATCAAACAGCCATTTGATGGTTCCGTCAGCAGATATATGCTGCGTCATTACAGGCAATGCGGTGATTTCAGCATTGCCTTTTAATTTGTCTCTGAGAGATCGGGCGAGGTCGCTCATGTCATCAAATTGGTCTGCACCTTTTTGATGAACCCAACGAAATAGTTGAGTTGCGCGAAACTTTTTCTCGCCTAAGCTTTCGCAGAAGGCGGCCAGACCCTCGAGGTCGAAATCGAGCAGGTTGACCGCCATACTGAATTAACGCGAGTAAACGTTCATACCGGCAAAGAAGAAGCCGATTTCCACAGCTGCAGTTTCTGGAGCGTCAGAGCCGTGCACTGCATTGGCATCGATGCTGTCAGCGAAGTCAGCGCGGATGGTACCTGCAGCAGCCTTTTTAGGGTCGGTTGCGCCCATCAGGTCGCGATTTTTAGCGATTGCGCCTTCGCCTTCCAAGGCTTGGATCATCACGGGACCGGAGACCATGAAGTCCACCAAGTCCTTGAAGAAAGGACGCTCTTTGTGCACAGCGTAAAAAGCTTCTGCTTCGCCGCGCGACAGGTGTGCCATGCGTGCAGCCACAACCTTCAGTCCAGCGGCTTCAAAACGAGCGTAGATCTGACCGATCACGTTCTTGGCGACTGCGTCAGGTTTGATGATAGAGAGTGTGCGTTCGATTGCCATAGTAATTCCCGATTAGAAAAAAATTGTATTTGCCCTAGATGGACAAAGCCGACGAGTTTAACACTCGCATTAACGACTTCTGCCGCCCGAACGGCGCTGACCGCCACCCGGGCGACCTCGGCCGCTTGCCTCTTGCCGCTGTCGCGAAAAGCTGTCTGCACCGATGTAACCTAAAGATGTTTTCATCGGATCAGGTTGACCACTACCCTCTTGGCGTGTGGCTTGACGAGGGGGTTTTCCCCGTCCTTGACGGGCAGGAGGTGTTGGTGGCGCAGCATCCCTCGGATACGCCGGACCACGCCCGCCCTGCCGACCGCCGCGCCCACGCGAGCGCGCACCACCGCCACCGGCAGCTCCCTCTTCATGGAGACGGGGTTTGGGTGTTCCGGCTGCCTGCATCAGCAAGCGGATGTCAGATTCATCCAACTCCATCCAAGCACCGCGCTTGAGGCCCCGTGGAAGCACCATGGCGCCGTAGCGAATCCGGATGAGTCGGCTTACAGCATGCCCGACAGACTCCAGCATGCGGCGAACCTCGCGGTTGCGGCCTTCAGAAATGGTAACGCGGTACCAACAGTTGGATCCTTCACCACCGCCGTCTTCAATAGAGCCAAATTGTGCGATTCCGTCGTCCAGCTGAACGCCGCTTATCAGGGCTTGCTTTTCCTCTTTCGTGAGGGCGCCCAAAACACGCACTGCATATTCGCGCTCCAAGCCGAACCGCGGATGCATCAGATTGTTAGCCAACTCGCCCGAGCTGGTAAACAACAACAAGCCTTCCGTATTCAAATCCAATCGCCCGACGGATTGCCACTTCCCTTGGTGGAGCTTTGGCAAACGGCGAAACACGGTGGGCCGATTTTGGGGATCATCGTGGGTCACTACCTCACCGACTGGCTTGTGATAAGCAATCACGCGTGCGGGTGGCGGGTCGATTCGAAAGCGAATCGGCTTACCGTTGACCTTGATGTTGTCACCAAACTGAATCCGCTGCCCGATGTGGGCAGGTTCGTTGTTCACCGAAATCCGCCCTTCGAGAATCAGCTGCTCCATTTCAAGCCGCGACCCCATTCCCGACTGGGCAAGTACTTTATGCAACTTCGGGGTCTCGGCGAGCGGCGCCAAGACCCGCTTGGGCAAGCTGACATCTTCTGCGGCTTCATCTGCATCGAATTGGCCGGAGATAACATCATCAAAGCGGTTCCCCCCCACTTTCACAGAAGTGTTGTCCGATGGAGCGGGTGCTTCAATCTCCTGAGAAGCTTCAGCATCGTTGATATTGTCGTTATCGTTCATAGTGATGTTCCGTTTTCCACTGCATGCGAAGTCGCTTGCAATGGCATAGTTAACTGTTGACCTTCGGACGGTTCGGCTTTCATGGAGGCCTGATCCGCAACCCCCAACATATCGCCAAAATCCTTCACGGGGTCTGTGCCGCGATCTGGCGACTCCAACAAAGGAAGCTGATCTAAAGAGCTCAAGCCCAAATCGTCCAAAAACTGCCGCGTTGTCGCATAAAGCGCCGGTCTCCCGGGCGCCTCACGATGCCCAATAACTTCTACCCAACCCCGATCCTCCAACTGTTTGATCAACAGTGAACTGATCGTGACTCCCCGAATGTCTTCCATATCCCCGCGCGTAACCGGTTGCCGGTAAGCGATGATGGCCAAAGTCTCCAGCGTCGCACGGGTGTACTTGGGGGGCTTCTCCGGATGGAGCCTGTCCAGAAACTCCCGCATCTCGGGACGGCTCTGAAATCGCCAGCCAGAGGCCACACTCACCAACTCTACACCGCGCTCAGCCCACTCCATCTGGAGTTCCAGCAACAAGGACTTGACCGTATCTGCACCGATTTCATCGGCAAATAGCTCTCTCAGCACGCGAACCGTCAAAGGCTGAGGTGAACAAATCAAAGCGGTTTCGAGCACACGCCTAGCATCGACCATGTTCATAGTCTGGACTCAAAGATGGAAACCGGTGTTTGTTGCGGACCGGAGTCAACCGCACTAGGTAGGAGAAGCTGCTTGCTTGGATCGACTACCCTACGTGAAACGTAGTTACAAACCTCCCGGTTTGGTGGATGGATTGTAACCGAGCCCCAATTGAACAGAAAGTGCCAAGAAATCGGGCGGCGGTGGCGACTCAAAAGTCAAATTGGCCCCTGTGACAGGATGCTGAAATGCCAGTCGGCAGGCATGCAAGGCTTGTCGACCCATATCAGCCGCTGGGGCACCACCATAAACCGGGTCAGCGACCAAAGGGTGCCCGAGGTGCGCCATGTGGACCCGGATTTGGTGCGTGCGGCCGGTGTGCAGAATACAGCGAACCCAGCAAGCGACCTGACTGGTTGACAGCAATTCAAAGTCTGTTCTGGCTTCTTTGCCCGCGTGCAGACCCAAGTCCACCACCGCCATTCTCAACCGGTTTCGCGGATCCCGACCAATCGGCGCGCTGACAGTTTTTAGCCCCTGCCACGGCCATGCCTTGTGGGCGATCGCGAAATACTGGCGACTGACCTCCCTGGCCGCAATTGCCTTCACCAAAAAATCCATGGCAAGCCGTGTGCGTGCCACCACCATCAAGCCACTGGTGTCCTTGTCCAAGCGATGGACAATACCGGCACGAGGAACCAAAGCCGCGTGAGCACTGTACGCCAGCAAGCCGTTCAACAGAGTTCCACTCCAGTTGCCCGGCGCCGGGTGAACTACTAAACCGGGTGGTTTGTTGATCACCAGAACATGCTCATCCTCGTACACCACATCCAGAGACATGGACTCAGGCTTGAAAGCCTGGCTTTGAGGCGTCGGGCGCAGTTCAATCACTGCAGAGTCGCCTACCTTGACCTTGACTGAAGTCTTCAAGACCACGCGACCATTCAGTTGCACCAAGCCCAGCTCTATCAGCTGCTGCAAATAGCTGCGCGAGAATTCTTCCACATGAAAAGCAAGCGCGCGATCCAAGCGCTCGCCATGGACATCCGCCGAGAAAACGAGGTGGCGCAGCTCCGTTTCACCCGCGATATCCGAGGGGTCTTCCGCCTCTTGTTCCGCAGAGTGCGTCGATATAATTCCCGTGGTTTGTATCAAGAAGGTCTCCAAAATGCTGCGTGCGAAATTATCGGTCGTTTATGCCCCCATGCTGGCGGCTTTGGCCAGTCTGCTCGTGGCCTGCTCCAGTGCTCCCGTCGACAAAACGGCAGGCATGAGCCCGAATCGCTTGTACGCGGAAGCAAAAGACGAAATGGGCTCCTCACAATGGGACAAAGCAGTGCCCTTACTGGAGAAGCTGGAAGCGCGCGCGGCAGGAACTCCATTGGCACAGCAAGCCCAGCTCGACAAAGCCTACGCCCACTTCAAAGCTGGCGAACAGGCGCAGTCTCTGGCCACACTAGAGCGATTTATCAAACTCCACCCCGCCAGCCCGGCTTTGGACTATGCGATCTACTTGAAGGGCATCGTGAACTTCAACGATGACTTGGGCCTGCTATCTGCGGTTACTCGCCAAGATCTGGCAGAACGTGATCAAAAAGCGGCCAAAGAATCGTTCGAATCTTTCAAAGAATTGACCTCACGCTTTCCCGAATCGAAATACACCCCCGATGCCCGCCAACGCATGAACTACATCGTGGGCTCGCTGGCACAGTCTGAAGTGCATGTGGCACGCTATTACTACAAGCGGGGCGCCTATCTGGCAGCCGCAAACCGCGCCCAACAATGCTTGACAGATTACCGCGATGTACCCGCCACCGAGGAAGCATTGTTTATTTTGTACAAATCGTACGACGCGCTGGGCATGGTTCAGTTGCGGGACGATGCAAAGCGAATCCTCGACAAAAACTACCCGCAATCGGAGTTTGTTGCTGGCGGCGGAAAGGCTAACTCCAATCCGTGGTGGAAGCTTTGGTAAGTTCGCCAAGCGCTGCGTAATACTGAGCCTCTTCAGACAAGGGGCGCATGGCGGGCAAAGCAGAGAGCAACTTTCGACCATACGCCATCGTGCGCAAGCGGGGATCACAGACCACCAAAACGCCGCGATCGGATTCCCGGCGTATCAAGCGGCCAACACCTTGTTTTAGGGCGATTCCTGCCATCGGCAGCTGAACCTCATTGAACGAGCTTCCCCCTTCGACCTCCACCTTGGCGCAGCGCGCCTGCAACAAGGGGTCGTCGGGCGGTGCAAATGGAATTTTGTCGATGACCAACAGTTGCAAAGCGCGCCCGGCAATATCGACTCCTTCCCAAAACGTGGCCGACCCCACCAAGACCAAACCCGACCCATGCTTTGACTGAAAGTGATTGAGCAAGTCACGCTTTGAAGCTTCGCCCTGCACTATCACACGAATATCAAAGTGCTCAGGCAACAGCTTGCGTATGCTGTCTGCGATGTATCGCATGGCACGCAATGTTGTAGTCAGTACCATCGTGTGCCCCCCGAGTAACTGCGCCGACTGCGCCACCAGTGCCGCTACAGCGCTGCTGTGTTGTTGAGAGGACGGAAGCGCAAATGACTTGGGAACATACAAAGCCGCTTGTTGCGGATAGTTGAATGGACTCGGGATCCGCAAGCAAGCCGCATCTTGCAATCCGCTAGATGCAAGAAACCAGTCCAAGGCGTTGCCCACACCCAAGGTAGCCGATGTAAAGACCCACGACTTGAGCGAATCAACCCCACCGCCAGAGACCACCTTGGCTTGCATCGCCTCTGAGATATCCATCGGGGACTCCACGCACCGCAAACGTGTACCCGACTCCACCCAGCGAATCAGCCCGTCCTGAACCGGAAAAAGCGCACGCTCGACCTGCTCCAAGAGGGCACTTGCACGCTCAAAAAGGGTTCGCAAATCAGGATGCGCATCGCACACCCCCTGGAGCGCCATCGTGAGCGTCCGAATCGTGTCCACAAAGCGCACCATCCGCGAAATCCAAATCGCAGGGGGTAAACCATCTGGAACTCCAAGCGCCCACAAGGCACGTTGCGGCGCGCCCCCTTGCTCCGTGAACACCGCATGCAGAGCGACCACCGCCATTTCCATTTGCTCGACCAGGTAAGGCCAATCGGCAAGCCCACGCGCGCACTGTGCACCCGTAAAGACCACATCACGCCCCAAAGCCAAGGCCTGGCCTGTCGACCATTGACGCCCCAAAAACTGAACACCGATGTCATTGAGTTGGTGCGCTTCATCAAAGACCACCGTGTTCACGGTGGGCAGTAATTCAGCCACTCCGGACTCACGCACATTCGCATCAGCAAAAAACAAATGGTGGTTGATCACCACCATGTCGGCATTCATGGCGTCACGCCGCGCTTTGTACAAAAAACAATCGGTGTAACGGGGGCACTTGGATGCTCCGCAGTTTTCCCGGGTGGAGGTCACTAACGGTAAAACTTGGGCAGACTCCTCCAAAGCAGGCACCTCGGCAACATCCCCGAAACGGGTAGATACCGCCCACTGCTCCACTTGCCCCAACAAACGCAACGGTGCTGCGGTCTGTAGCATCCCGTCGTGCCGAGCAGTAGTCAGTCGGTGCAGGCAAAGATAACTGCTACGCCCCTTGAGCAGTGCCACTCTGGCCGGGCTTTTGAGCATGGCTACGACCGCCGGAATATCGCGACCAAACAATTGGTCCTGCAACGCTTTGGTGGCGGTGGATATCAACACCTTATGCCCGCTGAGCAGCGAGGGAACGAGATAAGCATAGGTCTTACCAATCCCTGTGCCGGCTTCCACAACAAGTGTTCCGCCTGTTTCCATTGTTTCAGCGACCGCGTGCGCCATTTGAATCTGCCCTACGCGAGGCACGTACTCCGGGACGGATTGTGCGAGCGCGCCCGCATCACGGAACACAGCCTCAACGGCAGCAACCACTTGAGACATCAGGCGGATTCGTTCGGACCCAAACTGCGCTGCAGCTGGAAAATGGCATCGCGCAACCCCAAGCGCCGTTTCTTGAGGCGCTGAAGCAGCAACTCATCTTTGATGCCACCTTGCGAGGATGCAAGGTCTATGCATGCGTCAAGATCGCTGTGCGCCATACGGAGCTCAATGAGCCGACGTTCAGGTGAATGTAGATTAGTTTCCAAAGGTAAAAGCGGCCGACAAGGTGGTTAAACTGACCGCCAGAAGCAACGGCCGCTCGATAATACGGCCTGCCATACCGGCACACGACCGATTTTTTCGCAAGCACCACTCCATGTCCTCTGGTTACCGCCTCAGCGCCTCTACCGGCATCCACAAGGGTGACCGCGAATATCAGCAGGACCAAGTCTCGCTATTCAAACATCCGAGGGTGAACGGATGCATTTTGGCGATCGTGGCTGACGGCATGGGTGGACGCAGTGGCGGCAGGAAAGCCTCAGACCAAGTCATGCTCACAGCGAAGCAGCTCTTTGAGCGCTACGATCCCGCAACAGACGACGCGGCCGTTACATTGCGCCAAGTGGTGGAAGAAGCGCATATCGTGATCAAGTTGACTGCGATTTCCTCAGAAGAAGAGCCGCACAGCACCCTTGCAGCGTTCTTGATCAATCCCGGCGGCGACTGTCATTGGGCCCACACTGGCGACTCCCGGGTCTACCAGTTCCATGGAAACCGGTTCGTTAAACGGACCATGGACCATTCTTACGTGCAGGCCTTGATCAATCGCGGGGAAATCACGGAAGAACAGGCCGCTACCCACCCCCAGTCAAATATCTTGATGGGCTGCCTCGGTACTGATAACGATCC
>JAIXVK010000602.1 GCA_027483085.1 Comamonadaceae bacterium
AGCATTCCCCGCGCGCCGATGGCCCGTTTGTGGCCATCAACACCGCTGCGATTCCCAAAGACCTGTTGGAGAGCGAACTTTTCGGCCATGAGCGCGGCGCCTTCACTGGCGCGCAAACCATGCGCCGTGGTCGCTTTGAGCAGGCCGATGGCGGCACGCTGTTTCTGGACGAAATCGGCGACATGCCGTTCGAGCTGCAAACCCGTTTGCTGCGTGTCCTAAGCGACGGCCACTTTTACCGCGTGGGCGGGCACAGTGCCGTTAAATCCAACGTGCGCGTCATTGCTGCTACCCACCAGAACCTGGAGCAGCGCGTCAAAGACGGCGTGTTCCGCGAAGACTTGTTCCACCGCCTGAACGTGATCCGCCTGCGCCTGCCCGCACTGCGCGAGCGCAAGGAAGACGTGTCGATGCTGACCCGTCACTTTTTGCAACAAAGCGCCAAGCAACTGGGGGTGGAGCCCAAGCGTATTTCGGATTCCGCATTGGCCTGGCTGGAGGGCTTTGGCTTTCCCGGTAACGTGCGTCAGCTGGAAAACATCTGCCACTGGCTGACCGTGATGGCGCCGGCCCAAGTGATTGAGCGCAAAGACCTGCCCCCCGAGGTCAATCAAGGGCGCGCGGAAGCCGGCGATTCACTGCTGGCCAAGCCGGTGTTTGCCGCCGCGCCCGAGGCGCATCTCAAAGAGTTGCCCTTGGATTCGCATGCCTCGGCGTCTTTGTCGCATGAGGGCGGTGAAGACCTGTCACATGTATTGGCCCGTGCTGCCGCCGTCCAAGGCCCCCTGGAGGGCTGGGAGGCCGAGCTCGAAACAGAGGCGATTGCGCTACTCGGCTCCGGCAAAGCCGATGTGTGGGACACACTGACCCGGCGTTTTGAGTCCCGCTTGATTCTGGCGGCCTTGGCCAACACCAAAGGCCGTCGTATCGAAGCGGCTCAAAAACTGGGCATCGGCCGCAACACGATTACGCGGAAGATTCAGGAGCTGGGGCTGGGCTGATCTCTACCACTACCGGCGCGTGATCGCTGGGGCGCTCGTTTTTGCGGGGCGTCTTGTCAATCACGCAGCCGGTAACCCGCGGTTTCAGTGCCAGACTCACCAGAATGTGGTCAATGCGCATGCCCCGGTTGCGGCGAAAGCCCGCATCCCGGTAGTCCCACCAACTGAAGCTTTTGGGCGGGTAGGGGAACAACCGGTAGCTGTCGCACAGGCCCAATGCCACCAGGGCGCGGAGGTGGTAGCGCTCTTCCTCGGTGCAGTGGATGGTGCCTTCCAGGTTCACCGGGTCCCAGACATCGTCTTCGTCAAAAGTGATGTTGTAGTCGCCCATCAACACCAGATTCGGGTGCGCGGCCAGCTCGTCTTTCACCCAGCGGCGCAGGGCGGTGAGCCACTCCATCTTGTACTCAAACTTGTCGCTACCCGGCTCTTGCCCGTTGGGGAAGTAAGCGCCAATCACGCGTATCCCCTCCACCGTGCCGGTGATCACGCGGGACATGTCGTCGTCAAAACCGGGGATGTTTTTGACGACGGCGTCCGCCAGCGTGCGGGTAAGCAGGGCCACGCCGTTATAGGTCTTCTGGCCAAACCACTGCGCGTGGTAGCCGATGGCTTCAAACGCATCCGCGGGAAATTTGTCGTCAGTCAGCTTGAGTTCTTGCAGGGCGAGCACATCGACCGGGTTGGCGGCCAGCCACTCCAGGACTTGGGGCAGGCGCACGCCCAAAGAGTTGACGTTCCAGGTGGCGAGTTTCATAGGTGATTCAGAAAAATAGATGCTGCGGTGCAGAGACCCTAGATTTTCTCACCGCTACCCGCCATTTGCGGGCCTTGCGAGGATGCCCCGAACGTAAAAAAGCCCTGCACTCCGGGAGAAGTGCAGGGCCCCTGTCTGACCGAGTCAGACGACGTACGTTACGGGCGCACGGTGATCTCGTTCTTTACGGCCTTGACGCCCATGACGCTCCAAGCCAGCGTCGCTGCGGTGGATTTCTCATCCGGGCTTTTGGCAAATCCGGACAGCATCACGGTCCCGTTGAGGGTTTCCACGCTGATAGCGGCGGCGTCCACGATTTTGTTTTCGACGAAGCGGCTCTTGATACTGGCGGTGATGGCGGTGTCATCAACATAAGCCCCCACAGTAGATTGGCCACGCTGTACAGCGCAGCCGGTAGCAGTTAAGGCAAGGAGGGCGGCAAAAGCCAATGCGAAGAGGGTGCGAATGTTCATGGTGAGTTTCCAGTAGTGAAGTGAATGGGAAGGGGAAGGGGGGCGCTGTTTATTTCTTCCGGAGGAATCCGAACAGGTAGCTCAGCACCGCGAGCACCAGGAAGACGAAAAACAAAATCTTGCCTATCTCTACGGCGCTGGCGGCAATGCCACCAAAACCGAAAAGCGCCGCGATCAGGGCAATGACAAAAAAGACAACGGCGTAATGCAACATCAGGGTTCCTTCAACAGATGCCCTAGTGTGCGTTTTCGCACACAGTGCGGCCATCAGCCACCTTGCCGTGTGACCGTGGGTTAAAGGCGCGCCCGCTTGTAGGACGCCTCCGACATGCTCACCCCGCTGTGCTGGAGAGTGGTGGAAGCTTGGCCAGAATTTGTGTGCCCTGCCCGGGGCGGGACTGCAGCTGCAAGCTTCCGCCCTCTGCACCGACCCGAAAGCGCATACCCACCAGCCCGTAGGCGGAAGTGGGCTTGGTGCTGGTGTCAAAGCCCACACCATCGTCGCGCACCGAGACCTCCACCTGGCCTGCCCGGGTGCAGAGTTCAATCCAAATGTGGCGGGCCTGCGCATATTTGGCAATGTTGGTGATGGCCTCCTGCACAAGCCGGTACACCACCAGTTCTGCGGAGGGCCGCAATGCTACCGGTTCCAGTTGGCAGTGAACGGCGACCCCGG
>JAIXVK010000133.1 GCA_027483085.1 Comamonadaceae bacterium
CACCACAAACGCGGTATCCACCATCCCCAGGGGCCCCAGGATGTGGGCCTGCAAATAGTCGCCCAGCGGCTGGCCGGTGACCCGCTCCAGCAAAGCGCCTAAAAGATCGGTGGCCCGGCTGTATTGCCAGATGCTGCCCGGCTCGTAGCGATAGGGTATGGCGGCCAAAGCGTGCGAAAAGCCGGCGTTGCTGAGCTGGCGGGTGCCTAGCCCGGCAGCCGCATAACGCTGCTGAATGGCGTCGTCTCCCAATATCTCATAGGTCAAGCCGGAGGTGTGGCGCAACAGGTCTTGCACCGTGGGCTCCCGGGCAGGTGCGCGCGGGGCCGGGGTGTGGCCGTCGTCCACCGGCACCACCGCAAACTCGCTCAAGTGCTGGCCCACAGGGTCGCTGAGCAGCAGTTGCCCGCGCTCGACCAGTTGCATGATCGCCACCGACACCAGTGGCTTGGTCATGGAGTAGATGCGAAAAATACTATCCGCATCCATGGGCGTGCCATCCGCCGGATTTTGCTGGCCCCAGGCTCGGTGCAACACGGTCTGGCCCCGCCGGGCAATCAGGGCCACCGCACCGGGCAAGCGGCCTTTGTCTACCTCGGCTTGCAGCACCCGACCGAGGGCTTCCAAGGCGGGCGCGTCAAACCCGGTATCGGGCGTGGCGGCCACCGTCAGGCTCCGTAGCGTTGCCGGGCCAATGCGGCACCTTGGGCCAGGGCTTCGAGCTTTTTGGTGGCGACCTCACGGCTCATGGGAGCCAGCCCGCAGTTGGTGCAAGGGAAGATGCGGTGGCGCGGCACATGCTGCAGCGCAATGCCGATGGTGTCTGCCACCTGCTCGGGGGTTTCAATCACATCGCTGGCGACATCAATCACGCCCACCATGACGTCCTTGTCTTTGAGCAAAGCCATCAGGTCCGGCGGCACATGCGACTGGTAGCACTCCAAGCTCACTTGTTGGATGCTGCTGGCCGCCAGCGCGGGAAAGACCTGCGCGTATTGGCGCCACTCCTGGCCAAGGGTTTCTTTCCAGTCGTTGTTGGCTTTGATGCCGTAGCCATAGCAAATGTGAACCGCCGTGGTGCAGGTCAGGCCGCGGGCAGCAATCTCGAGGGCCTGCACACCCCAGTCCACTGCGTCTTGCATGTAGACGTTGAAACCCGGCTCGTCGAACTGGATGATGTCCACCCCATCGGCCTGCAGGGCCAGGGCTTCCTGGTTCAGCAGCTCGGCAAAAGCAAACGCCATTGTTTTTTTGTCGCCGTAAAAACGGTCAGCCACGGTGTCCACAATGGTCAGCGGGCCGGGCAAAGTGAATTTGAGCTTTTTCTTGGTGTGGGCGCGGGCCAATTGGGCTTCAAACGCGTGTACCCGGCCTTTGAGGCGCAGCGCTGCGATGACCTGAGGGACCTGCGCGTCGTAGCGGTTGTTGCGGATGCCCATGGTGACTTTGTTGTCGAAGTCGATCCCTTCTACCTGCTCCAGAAAGCCATGCACAAAGTGCTGGCGGCTCTGCTCACCATCGCCGACAACATCAAGGCCCGCGTCCTCTTGGGCTTTGATCCACAGCAAGGTGGCATCTGCCTTGGCTTGTTGCAGGTCGGGGCCGGCCAGTTTCCATTGGGGCCAGAGTTTCTCGGTCTCTGACAACCAAGAGGGTTTGGGCAGACTGCCGGCAATCGCGGTTTCGAACATGGTGTCTCCTTGTTATGAGGGGCTCAGGGAATGTCGCGGAAATACGGTGACAAGTGTGCCCCACAGTGCAGGCAATAGCGCGCCTCGGGCAAATGCCCCTCCGTCAGGCATTCGTGGCAGGTGCGGGTAGTGGCGGGCGCTGGGGCTCCGCGCAAAGAGGCCATCTCGGACGTCACGATGCCGGTGGGCACCGCCAGAGTGCCCCAGCCCAACAGCATCATGCAAGAGGCGATAAAGCGGCCCAGATCGGTTTTGGGCGTGATGTCGCCAAACCCCACCGTGGTCATAGTGGTCACCGCCCAGTACACCGAGGTCGGGATGCTCGTAAACCCGTTGGCCGGGCCTTCGACGACGTACATCAACGTTCCCATGACCAGCACAATCATCAGTACCGCTGACAAAAATACCGAAATCTTGCGCCGGCTGGCGGCCAATGCGCGGGCCAACGCCTGGTACTCCTGCACATAGGCGGTGAGCTTGAACACCCGGAAGACCCGCAACAAACGCAGCACCCGCACATCAATCAGGGCAGAGACCTCAGGCACCAAGAGCGCCACGTAGGTGGGCAGCAAAGCCAGCAGGTCGATCACCCCGTAAAAGCTCAGGGCATAGCGCATCGGGTGCCGCACACACAGGAGGCGGGCGACGTATTCAGCAGTAAACAGGAGGGTGAAGACCCACTCCAGCACCTCGAACCAGATGCCAACCCGGTCAGCCACCGCGCCCACACTCCCCATGGCCACCACTGCCACACTGAGCAGAATGGCAAAAATGAGGCACTGGTCGAACAGCCGCCCGGCACGGGTATCGGCTTCAAAAATGATGGTGAACAGCTTTAGGCGCCAGCCGTCTAGCGGTTTACCGAGGTAAGAAGAGGTTTCTGTGGGCGTGGTCATGAAACAATGGCAAGTGGCGATGCGTGTGGGGGCTCTACTGTGCCACTGCACAAAGCCGCTGAGTGGCACGCTTTCTGCTTGCTGCTGTCAGTTATTGGGAGGATTGCGGCGAATTAGGTTATTACTTTTCCGCATACCTTTCGATGGTAAACCCCGATGAGGGCGCGGGCCCACAAAGCTACAGTTCAGCGTCAGAATCGGGGCGCAGACACCAATCTGGTGCACCCTGCTGATTCAATTCTTTGGAGTAATGATTTATGAGCATGAAGAAACTGAAAACACTGGCAACCGTGGTTGCCGCTTTGGGTGCCGTCGTTGCAGCACCCGCCCACGCTGGCAAGACATTGGATGCCGTCAAGGCCCGTGGCCAAGTGGTTTGCGGTGTGAACACAGGTTTGGCTGGTTTCAGTGCTGCTGATTCCAACGGCAAGTGGACCGGTCTCGATGTGGACGTGTGCCGCGCAGTAGCCGCTGCTGTGTTGGGCGACGGCGAAAAGGTGAAGTACGTTCCCCTGAACGCACAAGCCCGTTTCACTGCTTTGCAATCCGGCGAAGTTGACGTGCTCTCCCGCAACACGACTTTCACTCTGACACGTGACGCATCTTTGGGCCTGTCCCAAACTGCCGTGACCTATTACGACGGCCAAGGCTTCATGGTTCCCGTGAAGAGCAAGCTCAAGAGCGCCAAGCAGCTCAAGGGCCAGACCGTGTGCGTGCAGTCCGGCACCACCACTGAAAAGAACCTGACTGACTTCTCCAAGGCCAACGCGCTGAACATCAAGCCTATCGTGTTTGAAAAGCTCGAAGCGGCTGAAGGTGCTTACTTCTCCGGCCGTTGCGTGGCTTACACCACCGACGCATCCGGCCTGGCCTCTACCCGTAACAAGGTTGCCAAGAACCCCGCTGACCACATGATCTTGCCCGAGCTGATCTCCAAAGAGCCTTTGGGCCCCATGGTTCGCCGCGGTGACGACGAGTGGACTGCCATTGTGAAGTGGACCGTGTACGGCCTGCTGGAAGCTGAAGAAGCCGGCATCACCGCCGCCAACGTCGACGACCTGAAGACCAGCAGCCAAGACCCCGTAGTCGGCCGCTTGTTGGGCTCCAAGGAAGACACTGGCAAGTTGCTGGGCCTGGACAAAGAGTGGCTGGCACGTGCTGTGAAGACCACTGGTAACTACGGCGAAATGTTTGAACGCAACGTGGGCCCCAAGTCTGCCTTGCAGTTGCCACGTGGTTTGAACAACCTGTGGAACAAGGGTGGCGTGCAGTACGCCCCTCCAGTGCGTTAATGAGAGTAAACGGAAGGCTGTAAACCGGCGTTCCGTGACCGAAAAGGGCAGTCGCATTCACCTTGCGCTGCCCTTTTCACTTGATGAGTGTTTTTCCAGTGAACCCAAGGGCTGACATGTCCACACCCTCCTCCCCCCCCAAAAAGTCCTGGTCCTGGCGCAGCCAGGCATTCCGTGGACTGATGTACCAAGCTATCGCCATCGTGGTGGTGCTGGCTACGGTGCTTTATCTTGCCCACAACACCACCACCAACATGAAGTTGCGTGGCATTCAAAGTGGTTTTGACTTTTTGTCCAACCCTGCCGGGTTCGACATCGGCGAGAGCCTTTTCGCCTTCGACTCCGGTGAGTCGTACTGGCGGGCTTACCTCGTCGGATTTGTGAACACGCTGCGCGTTGCCGTGGTGGGCATCATCCTGACCACCATTCTGGGCACCTTGATCGGTGTCGGACGCTTTTCGCGCAACGCACTGGTTCGGGGCATTTGCGCCGCGTATGTGGAGTTCTTCCGCAACATTCCGGTGCTGCTGCAGTTGCTGATGTGGTACCTGATGTTCACCGAGGTGCTGCCTGCATCCAACGAGCCCTGGGTACTGGGACCGTTCTTTCTGAGCAAGGGGGGGATTAACTTCCCGATTCCAGAGTGGGCGCACGGGCATGTTTGGGGCGCCTGGGGCCTGCTTTTGGGCGTAGCCGCCGCTTGGGCCTACCGCGTGTATGCGCAAAAGTCGTTTGAGCAGACCGGCAAGGCCAAGAGCATGGTGCTAGCTCCGATCGGCATTGTTTTGGCGGTCGGTGTGCTCGGCTGGTTGTTGGGCGGCGCGCCTACTGCGCTCAATATGCCGATCCAAGGTGAATTCGCTATTGAAAACGGTGGCGCCTTGACACCTGAATACCTGTCTGTGCTGCTGGGCCTGACGATCTACACCGCGGCTTTCGTGTCCGAAGTGGTGCGGGGCGGCATCCAGTCTGTCGCCCTGGGCCAGTCGGAGGCGGCTGCCGCTTTGGGCTTAAGCCGTGGCCACACCATGCGCTTGGTGATGCTGCCGCAGGCATTGCGCGTGATTATTCCGCCAGTGACCAACCAGTACCTGAACCTGACCAAAAACTCATCCTTGGCAGTGGCCATCGGCTACCCGGATGTGGTGTCTATCGCGAACACCGCCATCAACCAAACCGGCCGCGCGGTGGAGTGCATTGCCATCATCATGCTGGTGTACCTGAGCACGTCGCTGTTCACGTCCATCACCATGAATTGGTACAACACCCGCTCTGCGATCAAAGAACGCTAAGGCCTAGTTATGAGCGCAACTACTTTTGAACCTATTCCCGCACGTCCCGCCCCGGTCAAGACCGAAGGTGCGGTGGCCTGGATCCGCAGCAACCTCTTTGGCAGCTGGCAGACCACCATCGGCACCCTCATCATGGGGGCGATCCTGCTCTACATTTTGCCGCCCCTGTTTGGCTGGGCATTGATTGACGCCAAGTGGGCCGCCAACGCCGATGCCTGCAGCGCAGACCGTGCAGGCGCATGCTGGGGCGTGGTGACGGAAAAATTCCGCATCATCATTTTTGGCCGCTACCCCTTTGAAGAGCAGTGGCGCCCTCTGGTAGCCACACTGCTGCTCTGCAGCTTGCTGGTTGCCAGCTGCATGCGCATGTTCTGGAAGGCATGGCTGGGCGCAGCCTGGGTGCTGGTCTTGGGCACCTTCTTTGTGCTGATGCACGGCGATGTCATGGGCTTGTCCCTGGTCGAAACCGACCGCTGGGGTGGCCTGCCACTGACGCTGCTGCTGTCCTCGCTGTCGATGGCCATGGCTTTCCCGCTGGCCTTGATGATTGCCTTGGGCCGCCGTTCGAAACTGCCGGCGATCAAGACCTTCTGCACGATTTACGTGGAGCTGATCCGTGGCGTGCCCTTGATCTCGGTGCTGTTCATGGCGTCCTTCATGTTCCCGCTGCTGATGCCCCAGGGCTTCAACATCGACGTGTTGGTGCGGGTGCTGGCCGGTATCACGCTGTTTGCTGCTGCCTACATGGCTGAAGTGATCCGCGGTGGCCTGCAAGCAGTGCCCAAGGGCCAGATTGAAGCTGCCGCCACCCTGGGCCTGAGCTACTGGCAAACCCAGCGCAAGATCGTGTTGCCACAAGCCCTGGCCATGGTCGTGCCCGGCATCATGAACAACTTCATCTCCACCTTTAAGGACACGTCGTTGGTAACCATTGTGAGCTTGTACGAGCTGACCGGTGCCATGAGCCTGGCCCTGAACTCGGACTCCGACTGGCGCCCCTTCAAGATTGAAGGCTACATCTTCATCGCACTCATCTACTTTGTGTTTTGCTTCTCCATGTCGCGCTACAGCCTCTGGATCGAAAAGCAAGTCAACAAAAGCAAACTCCGCTAAGGAATACACATGTCTGAACCCATCATCACCTTCAACAAAGTCAACAAGTGGTACGGTAACAATTTCCACGTACTGCGCGACATTGACCTGACCGTCACCAAAGGCGAACGCATCGTGGTCTGCGGCCCGTCGGGCTCCGGCAAGTCCACCATGATCCGCTGCATCAACCGCCTCGAAGAGCACCAGCAGGGCAACCTGATCGTGGACGGCGTGGAGCTGACCGACGACGTCAAAGCCATCGACGATGTGCGCAAAAAAGTCGGCATGGTGTTCCAGCAGTTCAACCTGTTCCCGCACCTCACCGTGCTGGAAAACCTGACGCTCTCCCCCATGTGGGTCGGCAAAATGCCGAAAAAAGAAGCTGAAGAAAAGGCCATGATCCAACTGGAGCGTGTGCGCATCGCCAACCAGGCCAACAAGTACCCGCTGCAACTCTCCGGCGGTCAGCAGCAGCGCGTGGCGATTGCCCGTGCCCTGTGCCTGAAGCCCAAAATCATGCTGTTCGACGAGCCCACATCGGCCCTCGACCCGGAAATGATCAAGGAAGTGCTGGACGTGATGATTGAGATGGCCAGCCAAGGCATCACCATGATCTGCGTCACCCACGAAATGGGCTTTGCCAAGGCAGTGGCTGACCGTGTGATCTTCATGGACCAAGGCCAGATCGTGGAGCAAAACACGCCGCACGAGTTCTTCAACAACCCGCAGAACGAGCGCAGCCGCGACTTCTTGTCCAAGATTCTGGGGCACTAAGTACATGCCATCCGCTGCTGACCTCCACATTGCCGAAGAACAGCTTCAAGCCTTTCAATCAGGTCTGAAGCAGTTTCAGTCAGGGGGGGTGGCGGCGCACGCCTTGTCAGAGATGGCGCGCGGCCAGACAGTATTGCTGACCGCGTTGCCGGAGAAGTTCACCGTCGTACTGCACCAGCTGATGGATCGCCTGGAGTCCAGCGCCCTGTTCAGCGAAGAAAGCTGCTCATTCAGCCAACGCGACTTGATTGACAGCCTTCAGCTGTGGATCGACAAAGCGACCCAGCGCCTCACCCAAAGCTAGAGGCCCAGCCTATTGCTTGGCAGCCGCAACGGGGCCCAAGCGGTCGTGGGTCCAACGCAGTAAATCCATCCACATCTGGCGCACTTCTGCGTCTTGGGGCAAGCGGCTCGCGCTGGGCAGCTCAATCGTGACCACCGGAATCCGCTGGTGGACGCCGGCATAGTTCCCTAGCGACCCCGGAAAGATACCCACCTGGTCCAGGTAGAGGCGCCCGAGCTTGCTGGGCGGCACCGACGGGCCGTCAAAGTCCAGCACCCCATACGGTGCATGCACGCTCACGATCAAGTTAGGCTTGAAGCTGCCCATTTGCTCCAGCAAAAACCGGGATTCCGGCTCAGACGCCGGTTTGTCACCCGGCCAGCGGCGCGGGTCGCGCTTGGTGCGTTGCTCCCAATACACCTTGGCGTCCCGAGCCCAGTTGGGCGTTGGAAAGTTACGATTCAGGTCCACGCCATCCGCATTGGTGCGTCGAGCCGGTTTGGCAAACAAGCCATCCGGGTTGAGACTTGGGATGAAGCGCCAGTGGATATTCAGCGCAGTGTCGGATGGAGGGGTCTGCGCCAGCCCTAACCAGTGGTAGACCAGCGACACGGACGACATTTCATCCCCGTGAATGCCCCCCACCACCAGCACACGGAAATTAGCGTCCACCGCCGTCACATCGCGGCCCCAAATGACGCGCCCTTTATTAGAGCGGGCCTTCAAATCCTGCAGCGAAGCCGCTTCGCACATGGCGGGGCTCACGCTGGGTATTTTGGAAGAATAGTCGCCGCAAGCCCTCTTGATATCTGCATGAGCTGCTACAGAAAAAATAGCAAAAACAAAACTGGTAATGATTTCCTTGTGCATATAGGGAATTGTAAAGGTCGCCCGTCGCCGGTGGTTTTGGGTGGGCCGTCATGGCAAGGCGGTGAAAGCGCGTTAAATTCCAGAGATGACGCCCCCTGCTCGAGCACGATCTGCTATCCCCCCTGATTTTTCCAGCCAAGAATTCCGGCAAGCCTTGGGCATGTTTGCCACTGGCGTGACCGTGGTTACGGCCCAAGCCCACGATGGCACCCTGGTGGGCCTGACCGCCAACTCTTTCAACTCGGTGTCGCTCGCGCCTCCGCTGGTACTCTGGAGCCTGGCCCAAAAGGCCGGATCCATGGAAGCATTCAGCCGCGGCGCACACTACGCGATCAACATCCTGGCTGCTGACCAGCAGGCTTTGGCTATGCAGTTCGCCAGCAAAGACATCGACCGCTATGCAGGCGTCAACTTCAGCCGTGGCGCCCACGGCGCACCGCTCCTGGCCGGTGCGGTGGCGCACTTTGAGTGCTTCAACCGCAGCCAGTACGAGGAAGGCGACCATGTCATCTTCGTCGGCGAGGTGGAAAGCTGCAGCTGGCGCGAAGGCGCCCAGCCGTTGATCTTCCACGGCGGCCGCTACTACACCGAGCTGCCGCTCTGAACTGAGCCCGCGCTGCCGGGCAGGCGCCGCAAGAACGCGCTGCTGTCAGCCACCGCCTGCAGGCGCTCGCGCAGATAGTCGGCCAGACGCGGCTGCTGACTGAACACCACATCGAAGCGCAGATGGCGCGGCGCCTGGCCGGTGCTGGAGAAGGTGGGGCCGCCGACGAGCAGGATCTTGTTGCGGTAGGCGTCCTGCAGCAGCAGGTTCATGTCCACACCCTCGGGCACCTGGCCCCAGAGGAAGAGGCCGCCCTCGCCGGGGTGGTCCATGGCGATGCCGGCCTCGCCCAGCTGGCGCGCGCTCAGCGTGCGCGCTTGCAGCAGGCGGGCCTGCAAACGCTCCAGATGCTTGCGCAGGCGGCCGGCCAGCAAAATCTCCAGCAGCACCCACTCGTTGAGCGCGGCGCCGGTCAGCACGGCGTAGATCTTCTCGCGCAGCAGGGCTTTCAGCAGGGCCGGGTCGGCCGCCACATAACCGGTTCGCAAAGCAGGGCTCAAAGCCTTGCAAAAGCTGGAGTAGTAGATCACCCCGTCCAGGCCCGAGAGGGCCGCCAGGCGGGTGGCGTGGCCGGGGTGGAAGTGGCCTTGCACATCGTCCTCGGCGATCAGCAGGCCATGCTGGCGCGCGATCACCAGCACCTGGTGCAGATTGGCGGCACTGCTGCTCCAGCCGGTGGGGTTGTGCAGCACGGTCTGGATGAAAAGCAGGCGCGGCCGGTGCAGGCGGCAAGCGGCTTCCAGCTCGGCCAGGTCCAGGCCATCGGGCCGGCGCGCGATGGGCACGACCTGCAAGCCCTCCTGGCGCAGGCGCTCGAACATCAGGAAGTAGCCCGGGTCCTCGACCAGCACCGTGTCGCCCGGGCGCAAAAAGGCGCGGCAGATCAGGTCGATGGCATGGGTGCCGCCGTAGGTGGTGAGGATGCGGCCGGCATCCACGGCCAGGCCCTGGCTGCGCATCAAGAGGGCGATCTGCTCGCGCAGCTCGGGCAGGCCTTGGGGCGGGCAGCGCGAGGCCAGGCCGGCCGTGCTGCGGGCCAGGGCGCGCTGCACCACGCTGGCCGGCATGGCATCGGCCAGCCAGCTTGGCGGCAGGGCGCCACTGCTGGCCAGCAGCACGCCGCTGCGCTGGTCGTTGGCCTGCTGGGCCAGCCAGACGCCTTCCTGCTCCTCGCCAGCCTCCAGCGCCGCCGCATCGGGCAGCAGGGCCGGGCCGCCGCGCGGCTCGCAGACGTAATAACCGGCCGTGCCGCGCGCATCGATCAGGCCCGAGGCGACCAGGCGGTCGTAGGCCGCGACCACGGTGTTGGGGCTGACGGCCAGCTGCGCCGCCAGCTGGCGGATGGACATCAGGCGCGCCCCGGGCGGCAGCTGGCGCGAGGCGATGCGCTCGCGCAGGCGCAGCTCGATCTGGTCGCCCAGGGCGATGGGAGAGTTTCGATCCAGCGGACTCAGCATCGCCTGAGCTTAGCGCAGCAGGCTCAGCGCCAGCAGCACCAGGGAGCCGGCCATGAGCAGGTTGAAGACGCGGCGCTTGGCCGGGTCTTGCAGCAGCCGCCGGATCGCCAGGCCGAACAAGGCCCACATCGTCGAACTGGGCAGGCCGACCAGCACACCCACCGCCGCCACCAAGCTGGCCCCGGCCCAAGGCCCCAGGCCGCTGGGCATGAAGACCGTGGCCAGGGTGATGGCCTTGACCCAGCTCTTGGGATTGACGGCCTGGAACAGCGCCGCCTGGCCAAAGCTCAAGGGTCGCGCGTCCTGCTGCGCCGCGCCGATGCGCAGGCCGCTGAGCTGCCAGGCCAGATAGACCAGGTAGAGCGTGCCCAGCACCCGCAGCACCTGGTGCAGCACCGGATAGGCCAGGAACAGGCTGCCCAGGCCCAGGCAGGTCAGCCAGGTCTGCAGCGCCACGCCCAGATTGCTGCCCAGCATCTGCGGCAGGGTGCGGCGGTAGCCGGCATTGGCCGCAGCGGTGGCCAGCATCAGGTTGTTGGGCCCGGGTGTGCTGGACATGAGGAAGCAGTAGCTGGCCAGAGGCAGCAGCTCGGTGGGGGGCAACATGGTGGGCTTGCGCTTTCTGTGGCGGTGAATCCGGCCCTGGGATCAGGGCAGGTCGCCAGCGTAGGCGGCCCGGCCCCCGCGGCCAAGACACAGCGCCCCAGCCCTCCGCATGCGCTGTATCAGCGTGCGGACGGGTACAGGCTACAGCCATGCGAGCGCGGCGCCACGCTCAGCGCGGCGCGTTGGCCGAGCGGGCCTCGAGCTGCTGATCGAGCGCGTCGATCTCGCGCTGGTAACGCCGCGCTGCACGCCAGTTGAAGGCCAGGACCAGCAGCAGCACCAGCAGCGCGCCGGCATGGGTCAGCGAGAACACCCACTCCATGCCGCGGCCGGCCAGCTCGGTTTCGCGGCCCCAGAGGAAGAGCCAGAAGCCAGGCACCAGCGGGCCGATGTACCAGAGCCAGACCGAGCGCACCGCATCGCGCTGGCGCAGCAGCTCGGCCCGATGAAAGGCCGCCCAGTCCTGGCCCAGGGCCTCGGGCGGCAGGGTGCGGCAGGAGGCGCGGCGGCGCAGCTGCTGCAGCACGACCAGGGTGCCCAGTACCACCAGCAAGGCGCCCAGCTTGGTCAGCCAGAAAGGAAAGAGCCAGATGTAGAAGGCGTAGACGGGGATCACGAACAGGCCTCCGGCCAGGTACTCGACACGGTTGCGCCGTGCCACGCGGCTGTGCAGGGCGCTGGCGCGGCGGCGCAGCTCCTCGGCGCTCAGGTCCAACGGCGACAGCGTCTGGGCGTGCCAGAGCTGCTGCCAGGGCTCACCCGAGGCGGGCGAAGGTTCAGGCGGGTGCGGATGGTTCATGGTGCAGTCCTCCCGGCCTGGTGCTTGGCGGCAAGCAAGGCCTTGATGCGGTGAATCTTGGTGGCGACATGGCGGGCGCTGAGGCCGGTGACCTCGCCGATGGCGGCGGCGTCCAGGCCTTCGAGGTAGAGCAGCATCAGCTGCAGGTCGGGCATGCGCAGGCGGTGGATCCAGGCCAGGATGCGGTCCAGGTCCAGACGGCGCTCGGTGCTGTGCACGGCCGCGCCCTGGTCGCTGAGCATCTGGGATTCGGCCTCCTGCAGCTGTTCCAGATCCAGGCACAGGCCCTGGCGCTCGAAGCGGCGCAGGCTGGCCTGCACATGGCTGGCGCCGACGTTGTGCGCCACCCGGTAGACCCAGGTGCGCAGGCTGCAGCCGCCCTGAAAGGCCGCCAGGCTTTGCCACAGGGCCAGCTGCAGCTCCTGGTTCAGCTCCTGGCGCTTGGCCTCGTCGCGCTCGTAGCCCACCATGAAACGGGCCAGCTCGGCGCCATGCAGGGCCAGGGCCTGGCGGTAGCGCTCGGCCTGCAGCTCGGCGCTGGCCGGTGGCGGCGGCAGTGGCGGAGGGGGCTCGGGTCTGTTGTAGTTCGTCATGCAAGGGTCCAGGCTCGGGCGTTGTTGAACACGCGGCGCGCAAGCGCCTTCGATTCAGACAGTCCCCAGTCGGCAGGATTTCTTACACCGTCTGGTGCGGGGCTTGAAATGAGCCCGCGCAGCCTCACTTGACTGATCATCAGGCTGATCACCTGCCCCCACTGCCTGAGCAAGAACCGCGTGCCCGACGAGCGCGCGGCCCAAGACCCGGTCTGCGGCCGC
>JAIXVK010000399.1 GCA_027483085.1 Comamonadaceae bacterium
CGTCGAGCTGGGTGATGTCCGATGCCATGTGGGCGCGGGCCTCGAGGTTGCTCACGCTCATCTCGGTCTCGAGGCGCAATCGGGCCAGCGGAGTGCGCAGGTCATGGGAGATGCCCGCGAGCATCAGGGCGCGGTCTTGTTCGATCTTGGCGAGCTTCTGGGCCATGCGGTTGAAGCCGATGTTGACTTCGCGGATTTCGCTGGTGTTGACATGCTCGTCGAGCTGACTGGCTTCAAAGTCCCCATCCCGCATGCGGCTGGCCGCAAAAGAGAGTTCTTTGAGCGGCCGGTTGATCAGGCCAGCGATCAGTGCCGCACCCGCCAGCGACAGCACAGCCGCTACGCCGAGCCAGATGAGCCAAGTGGTGCCACCCGCGGGGTTGAACTTGGTCTGGTCGGTTTGCAGCCAATAGTCATCGCCATCGATCACAAAGCTCACCCACAGCCCGGGCTGCCCGTTCATACTGCTGGCCACGATGGTGCCTTTGCCCAAGCGGCTGCCCAGTTCCGCGATCACGCGGCGGCTGAATGCGTCGTTGTCCCGCGACTCAAAGCTGTCAGTGGCCTCGCGGGGCACGATCCGCAAGCCCTCTTCATCCTTCATGGTTTTGATGAGTGAAATACGGGCGATCCCATCCGCATAGACCAGCGCTGCCCGGCTCAGGTTGACTTGCGACGCCAACAGCTGCGCAGTCTGTACGGCCCGGGGCTCAAACTCCAGCGAGCGTAGGGTCTGCAACCAGGCGAGGATGCTGCCGATCAGCAAAATCGACAACAAGAAAAACGTGCGCCAGAACAGACTGACCGACGAGAAAGGCTTGCGCCATCCGCTAGACGGTGCTTCCCCCAGCTCAGCGGGGGCACTTGCATCAAAGTCGGGGATCTGGGTGGATTGCAAAGCGGGGTTCCGGGGTGGTGGGGCCGTTAGGTTGTGGTTTCTTCCGGCACAAAGACATAGCCCACTCCCCACACAGTTTGGATGAAACGGGGGGTGGAGGGGTCGTTTTCCAGCAATTTACGCAGGCGGGACACTTGCACATCGAGGCTACGGTCAAAGGGCTCGAACTCGCGCCCCCGTGACAGCTGGGCCAGCTTTTCGCGCGAGAGCGGGATGCGCGGGTGCCGCACCAAAGCCTTGAGCATCGCAAATTCGCCGGTGGTGAGCATGATTTCCTGGTCGACTTTTTTCAGGGTGCGGGCGCCCAGGTCAAACACAAACAGGCCGAAGCGGACGATCTCGTTGTCACTCGAGGGTGCACCCGGCGCCTCTTGGGCGGGCCGGCGGCGCAGCACCGCATGAATGCGGGCCAGCAGCTCACGCGGGTTGAATGGTTTGCCAAGGTAGTCGTCTGCACCGACTTCGAGACCCACAATCCGGTCGATATCTTCGCCTTTGGCGGTGAGCATGATCACCGGTGTCTGGTCATTGGCCGCGCGCAGGCGCCGGCAGATGGACAAGCCGTCCTCGCCGGGCATCATCAGGTCCAACACGATCAGGTCTGCGGTTTCACGCAGCATGACCCGCGTCAAGGCCTTGCCGTCTTCGGCGGTCAGCACTTCGAAGCCTTCTTGCGTTAAGTAGCGGCGCAACAGGTCACGGATACGGGCATCGTCGTCCACCACCAGGATTTTGTTGGGTCGGTTGGTTTGGGTTTGCATGACGTCCTCAAATTTGTAACAGAGCAGATTTTGCGCGTTGACTTTTTGGAAAACCGCGCAGATGCGGCCGTCTTTGACACCGTGTTACAAATAAGGACGGATTCTCACGTATTTCCGCTGGGGCTCAGGCCACCATTGGAATCCTTTAGAGACGGAGGCTGAGTTCATGGTGCGTCGGATTGTTTGGCTCATCGCGTTGGCAGGGTGTGTGTCCGGCGCCGCCGTGGCGCAAGTTCCAGATGCAAACCCGGCGGCGCAGCCCCTGCAGGAATCCAAGCCTCCGGTGCAAAGCCGGGCAAACAAGCGCGAAACACTCAGAGCGGCCTTGCAGCAAACACCGCCGGTCGCCCCTGTGGGCACCCAGCGCATGACCCCTAACGCCAGAGACGAGCTGAGAGGGCAACTCAAAACCCAACCGGGTTTGTAGAGGGGTTTACCACTACCCACGGCCCCATGCCTTGACGTGGTGCACGGCCTATGCCATCGTCAGCCCGAGAGAAGCGTCCGTAAAAACCAAAAGCGAGGCCTCGCGGGTCGATAGCGCGCCGGTGGGGCAACGGGAGTGTGTGATGAACATCCAACAATCTGCGCTTTTTAAAAAGGTACACCAACGACGGGTGGTGAGTCTGTTGTGGGTCTGTGTGGCCCTGTTGGCAGGGCTGGGGAGTGCCTGGTCGCTGGTGTTTTCGCTCATGGGGCGCTGGGACCTTGTGGGTTTGGAAGTGGTGCTCTTGGTTACCGCTGGCGCGGTGGCCTGGCTTACCCACCACCGGCGCACCCGCTTGGCGTGGGGCCTGGTGCTGGTGATTGGCTACGTCACGCTCT
The DNA here is from genome assembly GCA_027483085.1 of Comamonadaceae bacterium. Taxonomy (GTDB): domain Bacteria; phylum Pseudomonadota; class Gammaproteobacteria; order Burkholderiales; family Burkholderiaceae_C; genus Allorhodoferax. Next base: position 2,485 of record JAIXVK010000399.1, read on the forward strand.
GCCTGTTCGCCATGTTTTTTGACGGGCACGATGGCGTGGCGCCGCGGACCTCTCATCTCTACTTTTTGGTTTTGACACTGGCTAGCATGCTGGTGTTTCGCAACGAGTCCCCTTTTTTACGTTGGAGCACCGTTGCCGTCCTGATGGCATCTTTTGTGGTGTTCGCCAGCTCCAACTGGCCCCATTCTTCCGAACTGTTCATTCCCCCGCCGATTCGCCTGGTTGGCGCTTGGATCAATACCGCGACTGCCATGATGGGTTTGATTGCTCTCGTGCACATCATGCTCAGCGAAGGAATGCCCGCCAACTCGCTGGAGCGGGACATTGACCAGGGCTTGTCGCGCGGTGAGTTCTTTTTGCTGTACCAGCCCCAAGTGCAGGCGGATGGCAGTGTCATCGGGGCCGAGGCGTTGCTGCGCTGGCGGCACCCCAAATTTGGGCTGGTCTCCCCGGCGGACTTTATTCCGGTGGCAGAGCAGTCGGGGCAGATATTGCCTGTAGGGGCATGGGTGTTGTCAACCGCAGGGCAGACCTTGGCCCATTGGTTGCAGGTGCCGGCTTTGGCGCGGCTGACTTTGTCAGTCAATGTCAGTGCGCGGCAATTTTTGCAGGCGGATTTTGTGGATCAGGTGGCAGCAGTGGTCCATGAGTTCGGCCTGAACCCTTCGCGCCTCAAGCTCGAGCTGACGGAGAGCACCCTGATTCACGACATGAACGATATCGTTCAGAAAATGCAGCAACTGCGCGCTTTGGGCGTGGGCTGCGCTCTGGATGATTTTGGTACTGGCTTTTCATCGCTCGGGTATTTGAAGAAGCTCCCGCTCGATCAGTTGAAAATTGACCAGACCTTTGTGCGAGACGTGCTCACCGACCCGAGTGATGCGGCAATTGCGCGGACTGTGTTGCAATTGGGCGAGAGCTTGGGCTTGTCGGTGATTGCAGAAGGGGTGGAGACCCCCGGTCAAAGGGATTTCCTCCTGGAGAACCACTGCCGGTTTTTTCAGGGCTACCTGTTCAGCCGCCCCTTGTCGTTGGTGGACTTTGAGACCTATGCAGGGAAGTACCGCTCCAGCTAAAAAAACACCATGCAAAGGGCTGAGTCTTGAAAGCAAATGATTACGTTGGTCGGTTTCAACTTGTCAAAATCCTCGGGGAAGGCGGACAAAGCACCGTGTGGTTGGCGTTCGA
>JAIXVK010000388.1 GCA_027483085.1 Comamonadaceae bacterium
CAGCGTGATGAAGCGCTGAATGTCCTCCGGATGGTTGGGCAAGCCGAGCTGGGCAAAAAGTTGGTGGAAGTGGTGCATGCAGCCCATGGTGAAACCAGGTGGATGCGCTGACTGTGCTGTGGCGTACATAGCACCGGCCGGGGGGGAGTGTGAGCCGTCGTACAGACTGTGAGGCTCAGAGCGCGCAAGGTTCAGCCCTTCACAAAGGAAAGCCACCATGCACTCCAAGCACGCCCCGACCGACATTGACGCCCTTCGCCACGATGCCCTGCAACACCTGGAGTTGGGTGCGGTAACCACCGAATACAGCGCGGACCGGAAGGCGGTGATTGAGCGTTTAAACCAAGCGCTGGCCACCGAGCTGGTGTGCGTGCTCCGGTACCGCCGCCACCATTTCATGGCCCGCGGCATCCAAGCACGCGGCGTCGCTACCGAGTTTTTGGTGCATTCCAATGAGGAGCAAGGCCATGCGGATCTACTGGCTGCGCGCATTGTGCAGTTGGGGGGCGAGCCCGACTTCGACCCGGACACCCTGACCCGTCGCAGTCATGCCCAGTACATCGCGGGGAGCTCCTTGCGCGACATGATCCGCGAAGACCTGGTGGCAGAGCGGGTAGCCATCCACAGCTACCGCGAGTTGGTGCGCTACCTCGGTACGGATGACCCGACGACCAGTGACTTGATCAAAACCATTCTGGCCGTCGAAGAGCAACACGCCAATGAACTGGCCGACTATTTGGAGGACTTTCCTCACTCCGCCTGAACGCGGGCTTGGGCTAGACCATCTTGGGGTACTGAACCCACGCGTCAAACTCAGGCGCGGTCAGCGCGTTGGAAGCCAGAGCTTCCTCGCGCAGGCTGGTCCCGTGGGCGTGGGCCGCTTTGGCAATGGCTGCCGCGCGGTCATAGCCGATATGGGGGGTGAGCGCGGTCACCAGCATCAGCGAACGCTCCAGCAGGCTTGTCATCCGGACCGCATCGGCCACCATTCCCTGCATGCAATGGGTGTCAAAGCTGTGCATCGCATCGCCTAACAACCGAACGCTTTGCATGAAGTTGTAGGCAATCAGGGGCTTGAAGGCATTGAGCTCAAAATTCCCCATCGCCCCGCCCAGTCCCAAGGCCACGTCATTCCCGATCACTTGGCAACAGACCATCGTCAACGCTTCGCACTGCGTCGGGTTCACCTTGCCGGGCATGATGGAACTCCCCGGCTCGTTTTCCGGGAGGTGAATCTCGCCCAAGCCGGCGCGTGGGCCACTGGCCAGCCAGCGGACGTCATTGGCAATTTTCATGAGTGCCACCGCAAGCGTTTTGAGGGCGCCGTGCGCACTGACCAAAGCATCGTGCGCGGCGATGGCCGCGAACCGGTTTTGGGCACACCGCAGAGGAAAGTGACACTCCGCGGACAAACGGGCCGCCACGCGCGAACCGAATTCGGGGTGGGTGTTCAGGCCGGTCCCCACTGCAGTGCCGCCTAGCGCAAGCTCCATCAGCGGCACAAGCGATTGCTCTAGGCACACTTTCGCATGGTCGAGCTGCGCGGCCCAGCCCGAGATTTCTTGCCCGAAGGTGATGGGCGTTGCATCCTGCAAATGGGTACGCCCCAGTTTGATCAGCCCTGAATACTGATGCGCTTGAAGGTGCAACGTGCTGCGCAATTGATTCAGCGAGGGCAGCAGCTTCTGCGACACCCCCTGCACTGCTGCCAGGTGCATAGCGGTCGGGAAAATGTCATTCGTCGAATGACCAAGGTTCACATGGTCGTTGGGATGCACCGTCCGGTCCAAGCCCCGCGACCCGCCCAAAATCTCAGACGCCCTGTTGGCCAGCACCTCGTTCATGTTCATATTGGTTTGGGTACCCGAACCGGTCTGCCAAATCGACAGCGGGAAGTCTTCCCAGTGCGCGCCCGCCAGAACCTCGTCAGCGGCTTGCGCAATAGCGGCTGCCATGACGGGATTCAACAGCCCCAGCTCATGGTTCACCTGTGCACACACCTTTTTGATGTGTGCCAACGCAGCAAGCAGTTCCCGCGGCATGCGCTCGGTAGAAATCGCAAAAAAGGTCAACGAGCGCTGTGTCGTAGCGCCCCAGAGTGCGCCAGCGGGCACGTCGACGACGCCCATCGAATCGCGCTCTTTCCTGAATGTCGGCATGTCCATCTCGAGCCCCTGACCATTTAGTTTGGAGGGAACCGACAACGAATGCAGGCTCCCCGATTAGCCCGTTCACGATAGGTGCATTCCAAGGGGCGGTCTGTTCGCTGGCAGGCAGTGCGCTGAGCCGAGCCCGTACCGAAGGAGCGTGCCGACCTGTATCCGCGCGATACTCTAGGCCACTTCTCCACTGTCGCCCCCCAAGCCCATGCCCCACTATTGGCTCATGAAAGCCGAGCCCGCCGAGGCTTCGATCGATGATGTTTTGGCCATGCCCGATGCCACCATAGGGTGGACCGGTGTACGCAATTACCAGGCTCGCAACTTCATGCGCGACCAGATGCAGGTGGGCGATGGCGTGCTTTTCTACCACTCCAGCTGTGCCCAGCCGGGCATTGTGGGGATCGCGCGAGTGGCATCGGGCACCAAGGTGGACCCGACGCAATTCGACCCCGCGTCGCCCTACTTTGATGCAGCCAGCAAGCCCGAAGCCCCGCGCTGGCTGCTGGTGGATGTGCAGGTAACCCACAAAACCCGCAACTTCACCCTGCCCGAGCTGCGGGCTGATGCGGCACTGGCTGATCTACTCATCCTCAAAAAAGGCAATCGGCTCTCCATCACCCCGGTGGAACCCCGGCATTGGCAGCACATTGTGCACAGCTTGGGTGTGGCCTGAAGGCCAGCACTAGCGCCGCCGCGCCGAGCGGACACCGGCCAGCTCGTTCACGATCTTGAGCACCCGCGCCAAGCGACCGGACTCCGCCACTTCCACGGTAAACGTCATCCAAGCGGTGCCCTTGACGGATTGGGTTTGCACCCCGATGACGTTCATCTTTTCTTTGGCAAACACCTCCGAAATATCGCGCAGCAGGCCTTGCCGGTCGATCGCTTCCACCGCCACATCCACCGGGTACACGTTGCCGTCTTTGCCACTCGGGGCGCCCCACTCCACCTCGATCAGGCGGTCTCCACTGCGCTGCACCATGTTGCGCAGGTTGGAGCAGTCCGACCGGTGCACGCTCACGCCCTTGCCACGGGTCACAAAGCCGCTGATCAAATCCGGCGGTGCCGGCTTGCAGCACTTGG
>JAIXVK010000098.1 GCA_027483085.1 Comamonadaceae bacterium
AGCGCAAATCGTTTCAGTTATTGTTTGCCACCCCTGATAAGACAGAGGGCATTCGCGCGCGTTTGGAAAAGCGCCCTGCGGTATTTGCACACCATGACCACTGACCTCACCTTCGCCCCGACGCACATTCCCGCACAGTTGCCCGCCGCAGTGCAGGCCGCGCTCCAAGCCATGGGGCCGGTCGTCGCACCACAGCCCACCGAGGCACTGTTTACGCCCTTGCACTCCAAAGCGGTGCCACAAGACATCCGGATTGAGCGTGACGTGCCCTACGGACCCGATATCCGGAACCGACTGGACATTTTTACACCGCTTACTGGCACCGGGCCGCTGCCTGTGTTGCTGTTTGTGCATGGCGGCGCCTTTATGCGGGGTGACCGGCGTATCGGCGACGGCACGTTTCACGACAACATAGGTCTCTGGGCAGCGCGCCACGGGATGGTGGGGGTCAACATGTCGTATAGGCTTGCGCCAGAGCACGGCTGGCCCTGCGCGCAGCGCGATATTCAATCCGCCATCCAGCACTTGCGCTCGGCCTCCGCAGCCAGCAACCGGCTTGGCGGCCCCCTTGTACTCATGGGGCACTCCGCCGGGGCAGCCCATGTGGCCCAGTACGTGGCCATGCCAGAGTTCCATCAACAAGTTGGAGTCGGGGTGCGGGCTGCTGTTTTGTTGTCCGGCCTCTTCGACCCGGTGACGGCAGAGCACAACCCGCCACTCAAGGCCTATTTCGGGGCCGATGCGACCCGCTACAGCGAGCGCTCAGCCGTGCCCGGCCTGCTGAAATCGACCCTGCCGCTCTGGATTGGTTATGCAGAACTCGACCCGCCGGATTTTGAGCAACAGGCCCACCAGTTAGGGGCCGCCCTGCAACGCGCCGGCAAACCCACCCCGGTGCACAGGCTGGATGGGCACAGCCACATGTCGGAGCTATATGCCATCGGCACCGCAGACACCTCCCTCTCGGAGCCACTGATTCGCTTCATGCGAGGCGCCATCTCGCTATAAATTCAATAGCTACCTGCGCCTGTCGAATCGGGGCTAAGGGCTGATTCGGCTTAAGTTTTCGAGACTTGATTGCATTGGGATGCGCCATATTCCCTGTTGCCGAAACAGGGCGAGCGAATCACCCGCTTGGGGGATATTTGCTGGCTAACAACGCAATTACACTGACCGCTAAACGCTGCGGGGTTTTGCGGTTTTTTTCATCGCGATTGAAGGCCTTGAAACATGCCGAAAATCCAGTGCCTATGCGGCTTTCAAGGGAGATCAAATGACCCGTTTATGGAGCATGAGCCAACTTATAGAGCAGGTTTTGCTCTGGACATTGCGTTAGGGCTCTTGGGAATGGCGAAAGCTTTTCGAATGATTCTTGCATTGTGTGTGGCGAGCCTTCTTGCCTACCCTAGCTATCTTGTCTGGTCGTTTTACTACGGGGTCGAGGCAAAGCGATCCCCATTCTCGCCCGCAGCATGGAAAGAAAAGGCAAACGTGTATGCCCATAGCAACGACCCCGGCTGTGTTCGCGGTGGCATGGCTCTCGACATCGTTGCAACCGATCTGCTTCAAGGAAAATCGATCGCCGAAGTCAAATCGCTACTTGGCGAACCTGACGGCACAAAGGAAAAACAAGTCCACTACGAGCTTGGTCAATGCTCCGGTCACGGATGGCATAACTCGATACTTCAGGTCAGTTTCCTCAATAACGAGCAGTTCGCTAATGCAGCCATTCTTCGGCACTAGCCCTAACCCGGCGCTCAACTCCGTTCGCTTCGCTCTCTGGAAGCTGCGCGATAAAGCCGCGCAGCGCCGGTAAGCTCTACGTTAACCCCTATGACATTGCATCCGTATCTTCTTAACAGCGGCAAAGTTGCAAGCGTGGTGATTGCAGGCGCTGCGGCACTGTTTGTGTCATTACTTGCGGCCTTTTATACGGTTGCCCTTTGCGGAAGCGCACTCCAGGGCGCGACCATTAGTGTTGTCTTCGGAGTCGTCGTTTTGGCTATGTTGGCGGTGCTTAGCTATGGCTTGCGAAAACTGTCGTGAGCTCATCGAATGTTGGTAGGCGTTGCACTCTTGACATGCAGTTTCTTATTGTTGCCGCATGCTACCTGCGCTGCCCACGATCAAACCACGACAGGTTGCTAATGTCCAACATCAATACGGATAACAGGTTGCTCGGCGCGGACACGCAGCCGCAGAATACCGCTTCGCGGCTGGCTGCGTGCCGGGCAGCGCCAACATTAGGAGGCCGAATTGAGCTCCATTGAAAAGTGGGCTGAGCGTGTCTATGCCGAGACTGATTTCGGGAAGAGCATCGCCACTAGCCTAGCCGGTGTGGTTGGACTTGCCGTCTATTTACTTCTTGGAGATTGGGCGATTGCTGCATTCGCAGCAATCATCTTCTTTCCGGTCGCGCGCCTTACCGCAACTGCAATCCATGCTCGGGTCGCACGCAATGCGGGTCGCCGAGCGAGACGAAATGACGCCGAGCACACATTCAGCACTCTGAGTGAAGAGGAGCAAGCAGTAGTTGCAGAGTTCGTAAGGGCCGGCGGCTGTGTAATAACTTGGGGCCAAGCAAATAGGTCTCCAAACTCCGGTGCTGCAATCGAATCGCTCATCCAGCGAGAAGTCTTGTCAACTTCGATGACCGCCGACGGAATGCGTGAGACATTTGTGCTCGACCCAGCCCTTTTCGAAGTTGGAGTTGCTCGTACCAAAGCTCTTGCAGCCCCCTAACCCGCCCATCATGGCAAACGTTGACAAAAGCCAGCCGCTACATCCATCGCAAGCATCCCAACTCGCTCCGACTTCACCGAGCCACTCCTATTTTTGTAGCTGCTCGCGCAATATCCACCGGCGCTAGAGGCCAATTCCTCCCTCAATCAGACCAACGCAGCTGCCTGCGCCCGCACGTACGCCCTATCCCCCCGCTGGTAAACCCTGTCGCCCGACAGCACATCCCCCGGCGCAAACGTGGGGCCGCTGTTGAGCCGCTCGTAGACCGGGTCAAAGTCGATGCGGGCCAGGTCCAGCAGGTCGTTCAGGCTGTCGAGCACGAAATAGCACTCCTGAAAATCGTCAATGCGGTAGCGAGTGCGCATGACGCGCTCCAAGTCAAAACCGATGCGGTGGGGCGATGCGCTGTGCACCGCAAAGCCGCTCTCGGTGAATGACGAGGCAATGCCTGCACCGTAGATGCGCAAAGCTTCTTGGGCGCCGCTTGCGCCCTGCAACTGTTCTTTGACCAAACCGAACTCCACGGTGTACCAGTACACCCGCGCCAACTCGGTCAGTTTGCCGATGCGCTGGGCGCGCAAGCCGGCCTGGCCATAGAGCTGGATGAAGTCCGCCATGACCGGGTGCATCAGCATGGGCACATGGCCGAACACGTCGTGAAACACGTCGGGCTCTTGCAGGTAGTCCAGCTGGTCCGCACCGCGAATAAAGTTGCCGCTCGGAAAACGCCGGTTGGCCAGGTGATTAAAAAACACCTCGTCCGGCACCAGACCCGGCACGGCCACCACCTGCCAGCCGGTGCGAGGCATCAATACCTCGTTGAGGGCGGCAAAGTCGGGAATGGCATCTGCACTGAGCGGTAAGGCGTGCATGCCTTCCACAAACTCGCGGCAAGCCAATTGCGGCAATAGTGTGGTCTGGCGCTCAAACAGCGTCTTCCAGACCGCGTGGTCTGCGGCGCTGTAGTGCGCCCAGTGTTGGGGGATGGTGTAGTCGTCCACCGGCCACCCCTCTTAACGCACCGCCAGCAAGGTGCCCCGGCAATCGCCAAAGCCGATACGGCGCGCACCCGCAGCCTCGCAGGCACCACGCAGAATGATGGTGTCGCCATCTTGCAAAAAGGTGCGCACTTCGCCGTTGGGCAAGGTGATGGGCTGCTTGCCGCCCTGGGTCAGCTCCAGCAGCGAGCCGCCTTGCTCCGGCGCCGGGCCGGACAAGGTGCCGGTGCCCAGCAGGTCACCCGCGCGCAGGTTGCAGCCGTTGACCGTGTGGTGGGCCACCAGTTGCGCCAGCGTCCAGTACGCGTCCCGCATGTTGGACTGCGAGAGACGCACTCCAGCGTCGCCAGCGGCGCGCATGGCGGGCGTTTGCAGCCAGACTTCAAGTTGCACATCCAGCGCGCCCTTTGCGCGGTTGGCCTCGCCGTCCAGATACGGCAGTGGCTGCGGGTCGGCGGCGTCACGCACAAAGGGGGCGCGAAACGGCGCCAGCGCTTCCATGGTCACCAACCAGGGCGACACGGTGGTGGCAAAGTTTTTAGCCAGAAACGGACCTAGGGGTTGGTATTCCCAAGCCTGCACATCGCGTGCGCTCCAGTCGTTGAGCAGCGTGAGGCCGAAGACGTGCTCTTCTGCATCCGCTATAGAAACAGGAGCGCCTAAAGCATTACCCATGCCGAC
>JAIXVK010000453.1 GCA_027483085.1 Comamonadaceae bacterium
GTGGCTGTGATGTATGCGGGCCGGGTGGCAGAAATCGGCCCCGTGCACGATGTGATCAACCGTCCGTCACACCCCTATACGGCGGGCCTGATGGCCTGTATTCCAGACATGAGCCAAGATCGCGAAAACCTCCACCAGATTGATGGTGCCATGCCACGACTGAATGCCATTCCACAAGGGTGCGCATTCAACCCCCGCTGCACCCGCACCATCGCCAAGTGCACCCAACAACGCCCCGACCTGATGCAGGCAGGCAACACCCAAGCAGCCTGCTGGCTGCACGAGGCTGGAGGTGCCGCATGAGCCAAGATGCACAACCGCTGGTAAGGGCGACTGACCTCGCCAAGACCTTTGACGTCTCTGCCCCTTGGCTGAACCGGGTGATCGAGCGCAAACCCAAGATGCTGCTGAAGGCAGTGAATGGCGTGAGCTTCGATATCGAACGCGGCACCACCCTCGCACTTGTGGGTGAATCCGGATGCGGCAAAAGCACGGTCGCGCGTTTGCTGGTCGGTTTGTATGAACCCACCCGTGGCGGCTTTGAATTCGATGGGCAAGACGCCCATGCTGCATTCAAAACCCCAGAGGGACGCAAACTGCGCCGCCGGGTGCAGATGGTGTTCCAAGACCCTTATGCCAGCCTGAATCCGCGCTGGACGGTGGGTGACATCATTGCCGAGCCCCTGATCGAGCATGAAATCCTGAGTGAGCAAGCTGCCCTGGATCAACGCGTGGGCGAGCTGCTGGAGTCTGTCGGACTCTCGGCACAAGACCGCGTCAAGTTTCCGCACCAGTTCTCGGGTGGCCAGCGTCAGCGCATTTCGATTGCACGGGCTTTGGCGACCCAGCCGGAGTTTCTGGTGTGCGATGAACCCACCTCCGCTCTGGATGTGAGTGTGCAGGCGCAAGTGCTCAACATCATGAAAGACCTGCAGCGCAAGCAGGGCCTGACCTACCTGTTCATCTCGCACAACCTCGCGGTGGTGCGGCATGTCAGCGACCAGGTCGGGGTCATGTACCTGGGTGGCTTGGTGGAGTTGGCTGACAAACACACGCTGTTCGACAGCCCGCGTCACCCCTACACCCGCATGTTGCTGGACGCCATTCCCAAAATGCACGACACCGGGCGCGCACGGACGGCGGTGGCAGGCGAAGTGCCGAACCCGCTCAACCCGCCATCGGGTTGTGCGTTTCACCCGCGCTGCCCGCATGCCAATGCACGCTGCAAGAGTGAAAAGCCGGAAATGAAAAAGCTCGATGGCATTCGCGTCGCATGCCATGCGGTGGAGGAAGGTCGGATCTGATGCCCCTCGGCGGAACCCTTTGTGGTTCCGCCACTAGAAAGGCCTTGTGAAAGTGACCTTTCTAGGCCACCCACCCCGCAGCCACCAGCGCGTTCAAAAACTTGTCGCGCTGATCCGCATGCACAAACGGATGACCGAACTGTACCGCCTGCAGGTTGTAGCCCCGGCCACCCATGGCTTGCTTTAAACTGGTTTGGGCAGCTGCCAGATCCCCGGCAGCAGACAAACAGGCAGCCAACAGCAAGTGGTTGAAATACCAGTCCGGCCGTTTGGCGGTAGCTTCACGGGCATAGCGCACCGCATCTGCGTAGCGCCCCTCAATAAAGCAGGCGATCGCCCGGCTACGAATCCAAAGGCTCAGGTGCGGGTCATGCGGGCTAGCATCAATAGCCTGCAAAATGAACTCTTCCGCTTCCTCGGTTCTGCCGGAAAACACCAGCAAGCGGCCCAACTCACCGGCTGCAGCGGCGGCTTGGGGATACAAGCTCAGCGAACACTCCAGCTCGGCAATGGCCGCCGCCATTTGCCCTGCACAAGACAGGGCGGTGCCCAACGTGAAATGGGCAAAGGCATCACGCTCGTCATTGCGCACCGCAACCAGCGCCAAGCGATTGGCTTCGGCTACTGCAGCGCGCGGGTCTTCGGCCCACGCACCCCAGAGCTTGGCCATGTGCACAAATGCCATGAGCGAGAGGCAGGCCGAGTCACCCGGCTTGATTTCCAGGGCCCGGGTCAGCAAGCTTTGGGCTTGCAACACATGCTCAGGCGTGGTGCGCCAGAAATGCCAACGGGCCCGCATCAGCAAGTCCCAGTGCTCCATGTCTTTGGGCGCCACAAGGGCGGAGACCCGCTCCTCGCTGTGCAGATACACCGGCTCAATCGCGCTCACAATGTGTGCAGAAATCTCCGCTTGCAGTGCAAACATGTCGTTCAGCGGGCGGTCAAAACGGTCTGACCACAGCGTTTCACCGGTCGTTGTATCTACCAGCTCGGCAGTCATACGCAGCATCGCCCCGGCACGGCGCACACTGCCCAACACCAGGTAGCGGGCCCGCAAAGCAGAGCCCACGGCCTGATTGCTCTCCGTGGTGTTGCGATAGGCAAACGACGAGTTCCTTGACACCACCAGCAACCACGGCGATTTGGTCAGGTAACTGATGATGTCTTCCGCAAGACCGTCTGAAAAATACTCCTGGTCCGGGTCCGCATTGAGGTTCACAAACGGCAACACGGCAATCGTCCGCCGGTAGGCCTGAACATCGGCCGCAAGGGTTTTGGGCAGCACCGGCGCCACCGCACTGGCTTCCGTTTGGCTTGTCACAAGGCGCAGGGTAAAGCGGTAGCCACGGCTGGGCACTGTTGCAATCGCGTCAGCGCCCAAGATGCGGCGCAAGCTGGAGACGTGGACTTGGAGGTTGTTTTCCTCCACCACCAAACCCGGCCAGCCCACATCGAACAACTTCTTTTTGGTGACCAGTTCACCGGCATGGTCCACCAGCACACACAAAACATCAAAGGCCCGGGCCCCGACCATCACGGTCTGGCCGTGGCGGAGCAACCTGCGCTCATGCCGTTGAAGAACAAAATCACCAAAGGCA
>JAIXVK010000061.1 GCA_027483085.1 Comamonadaceae bacterium
CGACCTTGGGGTTCTGCCTGAAGGTCTGGGCGGCGGCCTTCACGGCCTTCTGGTCGCGCGGTGTGAAGGCGCGGAGCGCATGCTGCACCCGGTTGCCGAGCTGGCCCGCGACTTTCTCGGGAATGTCGATGGGGTTCTGGCTGATGAAATAGACGCCGACACCCTTGGAGCGGACAAGGCGGACGACCTGCTCGACCTTGTCCATCAACGCATCGGGCGCCTCGTCGAACAGCAGATGCGCCTCGTCGAAGAAGAAGACGAGCTTGGGCTTGTCGGGATCGCCGACCTCGGGGAGCACCGAAAACAGCTCCGACAGCAGCCACAGCAGGAAGGTCGCGTAAAGGCGGGGGGACTGCATCAACCGGTCGGCGGCGAGGATATTGACCCGGCCGCGGCCCTGCCCGTCCACCCCGATGAAATCGTTGATGTCGAGCGCCGGCTCGGCAAAGAAGCGGTCTCCGCCCTGCGTCTGCAGCTGCAGCAACTGGCGCTGGATGCTGCCGACACTGGCCTTGGTGATGTTGCCGTATTTGGTCGAAAGCTCGGCGGCATTGTCGGCGCAGAAGACCAGCATCGCCTGCAGGTCCTTCATGTCGAGCAGCAGCAGTCCGTCGTCGTCCGCGATCTTGAACACCAGTTGCAGCACGCCGGCCTGGGTTTCATTCAAATTGAGCATGCGTGCCAGCAGCAGGGGGCCCAAGTCGCTCACGGTGGCGCGCACCGGATGGCCTTGTTTGCCAAATACGTCCCACAGGGTGGTGGGGAAGGCAGAGAACGCGGGTTCGTCGAATCCCCGTTCTTTGATGATTTTTCCGAGCTTTTCGGTCAATACACCTTTTTGGGAGATACCGGTCAGGTCGCCTTTGACGTCCGCCATGAACACCGGCACGCCCAAGGCAGAGAAGCCTTCCGCTAGGCTTTGCAGCGTGATGGTCTTGCCGGTGCCGGTGGCGCCGGTGATGAGGCCGTGGCGGTTGGCCTTGTCGGGGCGCAAGAAACATTGGACTGCGGACTTGCCCGCGTGTTGGGCAATCAGGATGCCTTCGTCTTGGATGGAAGCCATAGGTGTCTCAAAAAGTACAATCGAACGAGTAGCGTAACGAATTTTTGAAGGGTTTCGTGTGGCAGGACATAGCAAATGGGCCAATATTCAGCACCGCAAGGGGCGTCAGGACGAGAAGCGAGGCAAGATTTGGACCCGCATCGTCCGTGAAATCACGGTAGCGGCCCGACAAGGCGGGGGCGACCCGGCCATGAACCCGCGTTTGCGCCTGGCCATTGAAAAAGCCAAAGCCGCCAACATGCCGGCTGACCGGGTGAAATACAACGTCGATAAGGCCACCGGTTCGCTCGACGGCATCACCTACGAAGAAATCCGCTACGAGGGCTATGGCATTGGTGGTGCAGCCATCATCATTGACACGATGACAGACAACAAGGTGCGTACCGTGGCCGAAGTGCGCCACGCGTTCAGCAAACACGGCGGCAACATGGGCACCGAAGGTTCGGTGGCCTTCCAGTTCAAACATGTGGGCCAGATGATTTTTGCCCCCGGCACCAGCGAAGACAAGGTCATGGAAGTGGCCCTGGAAGCCGGCGCAGAAGACGTGATCACCGATGACGAAGGCGCCATCGAGGTGCTGACAGCGCCTGCTGACTTTGAAGCAGTGAAGGCCGCGCTGGAGGCTGCTGGCCTGACCGCTGAAATTGCCACGGTGACCATGCGCGCTGAAAACACGATTGAACTCTCCGGTGAAGACGCCGAGCGCATGCAGAAACTGCTGGATGTACTGGAAGACTTGGACGACGCCCAAGACATCTTCCACAACGCTGCCCTTTAATTTTTAAGAAGTCACTTATGAACGTACTCGTAATCGGCGGCGGTGGCCGTGAACATGCTTTGGCCTGGAAGTTGGCCCAGTCTCCCAAGGTGCAGATGGTCTACGTGGCGCCCGGCAACGGTGGCACTGCCACCGACCCGCGCCTCAAAAACGTGCCTATCACCGATGTGGTGCAGCTGCGCCAGTGGGCTCAGGACAACAAAATTTTGTTGACCCTGGTCGGGCCAGAAGTCCCGCTGGCAGCCGGCGTGGTGGACGAGTTCCGAGCCCACGGCATGCGCATTTTCGGGCCGACCAAAGCCGCCGCCCAGTTGGAAAGCTCCAAGGCATTCAGCAAGGCGTTTATGCGCCGCCACGGCATTCCCACCGCTGAGTACGCTACTTTTTCTGATCCCGTAGCCGCTCATGCGTATGTAGACAAGATGGGCGCCCCCACCGTGGTCAAGGCTGACGGCTTGGCCGCCGGCAAGGGCGTGGTGGTGGCCATGACCGTGGCCGAAGCCCATGAGGCCATTGACTTCATGCTGGTGGACAACACCCTGGGTGTGGCCCATAACGATGGCGGCGCCCGCGTGGTGATTGAGGAATTTTTGGAAGGCGAAGAAGCCAGCTTCATCGTCATGGTGGATGGCAAGAACGTGCTGCCCTTGGCCACCAGCCAAGACCACAAGCGCTTGCAGGATGGCGACCAGGGCCCTAACACGGGCGGTATGGGCGCCTATTCGCCAGCACCAGTGGTCACACCGGATGTACATGCCAAGGCCATGCGCGAAATTATTCTGCCCACGGTCAAAGGCATGGAGGCTGACGGCATCCCGTTCAGCGGCTTTTTGTATGCCGGTCTGATGATCGACAAAAACGGTCAGCCCAAGACGCTGGAGTTCAACTGCCGCATGGGCGACCCCGAGACACAACCGATCATGATGCGCCTTAAGACCGATCTGGTGGACGTGTTGATGGCCGCCACCGAGCCCGGCCTGCACGGCAAGCTCGATGAAGTCGAACTGCAATGGGATCGCCGCACCGCGCTGGGCGTGGTGCTGGCAGCGCACGGATACCCGATGAATCCGCGCAAAGGCGATGCAATCACCGGCATTCCCAAAGAAGCCGAAGACGCAGCCGTGTTCCACGCGGGTACCCAATTGCAAGACGGTGTGTTGAGTACCTCCGGCGGCCGGGTGCTGTGTGTGACGGCGCTGGCAGACAGCGTCAAACAAGCCCAACAGCGGGCCTATCAGGTGATTGATGAGATTGCCTTTGACGGCATGCAGTACCGCACCGATATCGGTTACCGCGCAGTCAAGGGGTAATGACCGGCATGCCCCAAGTCAGGTTTTAAGGAAGCTCGAAGATGAGTGATTCACCAGCGGGCTCCGTGCAGGTGCGCGCCTATTTGATGGGTCTGCAAACCCGCATCGTGGAAGCCATGGAGGCGGCGGATGGCGGCCATTTCATCTCTGACTCGTGGGAGAAGGCCGCTGGCGAACCCCTGCAGGGGCAAGGCATCACAAGAATCATCGAGGGCGGGGCACTGTTAGAGCGCGGCGGTTGCGGGTTTTCGCATGTGCGAGGGCCGAAGCTCCCACCCAGCGCCACCCAGCACCGGCCAGAGTTGGCTGGCGCCCCGTTTGAGGCCATGGGCGTGTCTTTGGTGTTTCACCCGCGCAACCCTTATGTGCCCACCGTGCACATGAATGTGCGCATGATTGCAGCCAAAAATCCCCAAGGCGAAGAAGTGTGCTGGTTTGGCGGCGGTATGGATCTCACGCCCTATTACGGTTTTGAGGACGATGCGGTGCATTTCCACCGCATCTGCCAAGAATCATTGGCGGATTTCGGTGACGACAAGTACCCGCGCTTCAAAAAGTGGTGTGATGACTATTTCTTCCTGAAGCACCGCAACGAGCCACGCGGAATTGGTGGGGTGTTTTTTGATGACTTCTCCGAACTGGGTCCGGTTCGCAGTTTCGAGCTCTTGCAGTCGGTGGGTGACGCTTTCCTGGAGGCGTATTTGCCCATCGTGGAGCGCCGCAGGCACATGGCTTACACCCAGCGGCAGCGTGATTTCCAGCTGTATCGCAGGGGCCGCTATGTCGAGTTCAATTTGGTATGGGACCGCGGCACCCATTTCGGCTTGCAATCGGGGGGGCGAACCGAGTCGATCCTGCTGTCCATGCCTCCACACGCAACCTGGGCTTACCAGCAAGTGCCGGAAGCCGGGTCGCCCGAAGAGGCATTGACCAGCCATTTCCTTACCGCACGGGAGTGGGTTTGACGGGTGGAGGCGCTCCGCTGCGTATCGGTGTGTTTGGCGGGGCGTTTGATCCGCCACACCTGGGGCATACGGCCCTTGCACAAAGTGCCATCACCCAGCTGAGTCTGCAACGCTTGGTCGTGGTTCCAACGGGGTTTGCGTGGCACAAGGCGCGGCCGCTCACCGACGCCAAACACCGGCTGCGCATGGCGGAATTGGCGTTCAGCCCAGTGCCCGACACGTACGTAGACCCACGCGAAACCTTGCGCGACGGGGCGAGTTATACGGTGGACACCCTGCGCGAGCTCCAAGCAGAAAACCCGGGTGCCCAGCTGTACTTGCTGATTGGGGAGGACCAGGCCCAGCGGCTCAGAACTTGGCACCATTGGGAGCAACTGCCGGCACTTGCTATAATTTGTGTAGCTGCTCGCGCAGATTCATCGGGCGCCTATGGCCGTTTTGATGGCCTCGCCAACGACATCCCCGGCCTGACTGTGCTGCACATGCCTCCCATGGCAGTCAGCGCCACCGACATCCGACAACGCGTCGCCTCGGGCAAAAGCATTGCCCCACTGGTTTTTGAGCCGGTTGCGCGTTATATTGACCAACACCTTCTTTATCGATCCGACTGATGACTACTTCCACCGTTGCCAAAAACACCCAAAAACTCCAACGTGCCGTCGTCGATGGTCTGGAAGATGTGAAGGCCCAAGATATTGTGGTGTTCGACACCGAGCACCTGTCTGCCTTGTTTGAGCGCGTGATCATCGCCTCCGGCACCAGCAACCGCCAGACCAAAGCCTTGGCTGCCAGCGTGCGCGATGCGGTGCGAGAAGCCGGGTTTGCCAAGCCCCGTATTGAGGGTGAAGGCAATGGCGAGTGGATCATTGTGGATTGCAACCAGGTCGTGGTGCACATCATGCAGCCCAACTTCCGCCAGTACTACCATCTGGAAGAGCTGTGGGGCGAAAAACCTGTGCGCCTGAAGCTGGGTGCGGCTAAGCCGGTGGTCGCCAAGGCAAGCGAAGAAGCCAAGCCCGCCACCAAGAAAGCCGCTGCAAAGACCGTGGAGCCGAGCATGCGCCGTTCCAGTGCAGCCAAGAAGGGCGTGGAAGAAGCTTTCCCGTCCAAAGCTGCTCTGAAGAAGGCCGCTGACAAAGCCGCTGGCGTCAAGGCACCTGCCAAGAAAGCAGCTTCCAAGACCACCGCTGCAAAGCCTTCCGCAAAACCTGCAGTCAAGGCTGCGGTGAAGACGGTCGTGGTTAAGCCCGAAGTCAAGAAGACGGTCGCCAAAAAAGCAGCGGCCAAGCCTGCTGCCGCTAAAAAGGCGCCCGCGAAGAAAGCGGCTCCCCGCAAAGCCTGAGGTCCCGCGTGAGGCTGGTCATCGTCGCTGTCGGTCAGCGGGTACCGGACTGGGCGCAAACCGCGTGGGATGACTACGCCAAGCGCTTTCCGCATGAACTCAAGGTAGAGCTCAAAGCCATCAAAACGGAGCCCCGCGGCTCTAAAACGGTGGAGCAGCTTTACGCCGCTGAGCGCAAACGCATCGAAGAAGCGATTCCCAAGGGTGCCCGCATTGTGGCGCTGGATGAGCGGGGCACCAGCCTGCGCACAACAGCATTGGCCGAACGCCTGAAAGAATGGCAGCTGGGCGGCACCGATGTGGCGCTCATCATCGGTGGCCC
>JAIXVK010000439.1 GCA_027483085.1 Comamonadaceae bacterium
GCGGGCGCACAGCGTTGCTACGGCAACTTTTAGAGCCAAATAAGCCGGTAGCGCTCGCAGAATATGCGCAAGGTGCTACGTCTTTGATAGCGCTGGCGGCGCTGCAGGTGCACGCCTGTCGGGTGGGGCAGGCCGCGCCGGTGCGAGCGGTGCTGCCCGATGCCCTGCCGGTGCACACCCTGGCCGCGGCCCACGCGCACCTGTCCACGCTGGCCCGTCTGGGCGTGCGCACTTGGGGGCAGCTACGGGCCTTGCCGCGCGGCGGTGTGGTGCGGCGCTTTGGTGCCGAGGTGGTAGACGCGCTGGACCGCGCCTACGGCCAGCGCCCTGAGGTCTACCCTTGGCTCACGCTGCCCGATGTGTTTGATGCCCCGCTGGAGCTGGCGGCGAGTGTGGATTCAGCGCCGGCCTTGTTGTTCGGCGCGCGCCGTCTGCTGGCGCAGCTGCTGGTGTGGCTGCGCGCCCGCCAGGCCGGGGTGCTGGCGCTGGAGCTGCTGTGGGAGCTGGATGTGCGCCGCGCCAACACCCGCCATGTGGACGCCCACCACCAAGGCGGCCAGCAAGGCACTCTTACGCTGCGCACCGCCGAGGCCACGCAGGACATGACCCACCTGCAACGCATTCTGGGTGAGCAGCTGGCCCGCGTAACGTTGCCGGCGCCAGTGTTGTACCTGCGCCTGCGCAGCCTGCAGACCCAGCCGCTGGGCGGCGAGAGCCACAGCCTGCTGCCCGAAGACGTGCGCAAGGGCGACAGCCTGCACCAGACCCTGGAGCGCCTGGCCGCCCGATTGGGCCCGCACAGCGTGCAGTGCGCCACCCCGCAGGCCGACCACCGGCCCGAGCGCATGCAGCGCTGGCAGCCGTGGCGGGCGGATATGGCGCGCAAAGAAAACCAAGGTGCTATTAAATCAGGAGCTGCTCGCGCAGATATCATGAGCGCTAGAGGCCAAAAAGACTCTGAACCAGAGAGCGCAGTGCTCCCTACGGCTGACCTGTACCCCACCTGGCTGCTGCCGGTACCCCAGCGCTTGGTGGTGCGCCAAAGCATTCCCCACTACCACGGCGAACTCACGCTACTGGCCGGCCCGCAGCGCCTGGAAACAGGCTGGTTGGAGGGCGAGCCCGCCCTGCGCGACTACTACATGGCCCGCAGCCCGCAGGCGGGGCTGGTGTGGGTGTACCGCGAGAGGCTGGCGGCGCACACTGAGGCTGCCTCGGGGCCTTCAGACCCGGACGCGCTGGCGTGGTTTCTGCACGGCCTGTTTGCCTGAGCGCGCAGTTCAGCCCCGGTACACATGCCAGCCATCAAAGTCGCCTTTGCTGAGTGCCAGGCCGTGCTGGCGCAGCAGCGCATAGACCATGCTGAGGTGGAAAAAGAAGTTGGGTAGCGCGTACTGCTGCAAAAAGGTGCTGCCATCCAGCGCCACGGTCGTCTGGCCGGCCGGGTCGTGAATGGTGCGTTCAGCGGCTTCGGCAAAGTCGTGGGGCTGCAGGGTGTGCAAAAACGCTTGTGCCGTGGCCACCCGCGCTTGTAACGTGGCCAAGCTTTCACGGTGCTCGCCGAAGGGGGGCACGATTTGTCCGGCCAGCGGGGCGCAGGCCCGGAACACAAAGTTCACCGCAATCTCTACCTGCACGCCCAGTGGCAGCATGTCGGGCGCCAGGCGGGCCTGCAGCAGCGCCGCCTCCGGGGTACCTTGCTGTGCGCAGTGCGCGGCGGCCTTGGTCAACAAGCCTTGCAGCTGATCCAGGTAGCGGGCAAACACCGGCACGCTGGCGGTAAAAAGGGGCGGCAGCGCAGACGGGGCAGTGGCGGGATCGGCGGCGGGGTGGGCTGGGGCGGGCGATGTCATGTAGCCAATATAGCGGCCCCTTACACTGCGGGCCTCCGCGCAGGCCTGGCTTGCACATTCCCTGGAACGCTTTTTGCACCGCACCCTGCCATGAACCTGCCCACCCACCAACTCTCCATGACCGTGCTCATGTCGCCCGACATGGCCAACTTCTCTGGCAATGTGCACGGCGGCGCCATCCTCAAGCTGCTTGACCAGGTGGCCTATGCCTGTGCCAGCCGCTATGCCTCGCGCTATGTGGTGACGCTGAGTGTGGACCGGGTGCTGTTTTTGCAGGCCATCCATGTGGGGGAGCTGGTGACCTTTCTGGCCAGCGTGAACTACACCGGCAAGTCGTCCATGGAAGTGGGCATCAAGGTGATTGCCGAGAACATCCGCACCCAAGAGGTGCGCCATGTGAACAGCTGCTTCTTCACCATGGTGGCGGTGGATGACCATGGCAAGGCCGCGCCGGTGCCTGCGCTGCAGCCCGAAACCGACGACGAAAAGCGCCGCTTCGAGGCAGCCCAGATGCGCAAAGCCCTGCGCCACGAGCTCGAAGAAAAATTCCGCAAGACCACCCGCCAGCCCGGCACGGTCTGACCCTGCAGTGCAGGCTGTGCTCAGCCGTCGGTGCTGAGCGCATCGGCGCAGTGGTGCGGCACCCGCAGCAGGCCGTCAGCCCCCGGAATGGCTTCGATGCTGATCACCGGCGTGCTGCTTTGCACCGTGCCGAAGATGGTGGCAAAGGCCACGTCGGCCGCATCGCGCCCGGTGGCAAAGCGCACCAGGCCCATGGGGATGGCGGTGCCGGAGGGGTCAAACAAATACCAACGGTCTCCCACATAGGCTTCCACATAGGCATGAAAATCGGTCGGCCCCAGCGCGGGGTCGGCCCCGTAGTCGATGCCGGTGGTGAAGCGGGCCGGCACATTGGCTGCACGGCACAGCGCAATCATCAGGTGCGCAAAGTCACGGCACACACCCACATGGCTTTGCAGAGTGTCTAGCGCCGAGGTGTTGCTGTTGGAGGTGTTGGGGCTGAAGGCGGTGTGCTGCAGCACCCA
>JAIXVK010000123.1 GCA_027483085.1 Comamonadaceae bacterium
ACTCTTTCAACTCGGTGTCGCTCGCGCCTCCGCTGGTACTCTGGAGCCTGGCCCAAAAGGCCGGATCCATGGAAGCATTCAGCCGCGGCGCACACTACGCGATCAACATTTTGGCTGCTGACCAGCAGGCTTTGGCTATGCAGTTCGCCAGCAAAGACATCGACCGCTATGCCGGCGTCAACTTCAGCCGTGGCGCCCACGGCGCACCGCTCCTGGCCGGTGCGGTGGCGCACTTTGAGTGCTTCAACCGCAGCCAATACGAGGAAGGCGACCATGTGATTTTTGTGGGCGAAGTGGAGCGCTGTAGCCACCGCGCAGGTGCAGCTCCCCTGCTCTACCATGGCGGGAAGTTCTACACCGAGCACCCGCTCTGAATCGCATGTCACTCCACCTGCCCCGGCCGGTCAAAGCAGCACTCCTTGGATTTTGGGATTTATTCACGTCGGCCAGCCCCTTGCTGTTCGCGGGGGCGGGCCTGATCTGGCTCGCCTATTGGTGGCTAAATCCGATGCCACCCAAACAGCTGACCCTGTTGACGGGCCCGGAGCAAAGCGCCTACGCCGAAATGGGCGATCAGTACGCGAAGATGCTACGCCAGCACCGAATCACGGTCCGACTGGTGCCCACAGAGGGTTCCGCTGACAACTTGCGCCGACTGCAGGCCGGCGAGGCGGATGCCGGTTTTGTGCAGGGAGGGTCTGCCACAGCGCCGACCGATGACGACAGGGAAGAACTCCTCACGCTAGGCAACTTGTTTGTGGAACCGGTCTGGCTGTTTTATCGCGCTCAATCTGCGGCAAATATCTCAGAAACGGGCCGGCTGCAGTCCTTGAGCCAGTTGAGTTCCTTGCGGATCAACGCGGGGACCGCCGGTAGCGGCGTCCCGCCCTTGATGGACACGCTGCTGGACATGCACCGCATGGACCCCAAGAAAATCAAAATTTCGCACCTAGAGCAAACGCCCGCCACAGTGCAGATGTTGCAAGGCAAGCTGGATGCGGTGGTGTTTGCCTCGGCCCCGCAGGCACCTATGGTGCAAATGCTGCTGCAAACCCCCGGTATCCGGCTCATGGATTTTCCGCAAAACGAGGCCTATGCACGCCGCCTGCCGTTTATCACCCCGGTCACACTCCCGCGCGGCGTGGTCGATCTGGCGCGCAACATTCCAGCCCAAGATGTACACCTGATTGCCACGACCACCAGCATGCTGGTGCGTGAAAGCCTGCACCCGGGCTTGCGCCAATTGCTGTCTCAGGCAACGGTACAGACGCACGGGCAATCCGGCTGGTTCCAGCGCACACGAGAGTTTCCCAACGCATCCAACAGCGAGTTTCCGTTGGCACCCGAAGCCGAACGCACTTTGAAAAATGGCATCCCCAGCCTGCAGCGCTACATCCCGTTTACCTTGGCCAATCTTGTAGAGCGCATGTGGCTGGCACTGGGCATCATCATTGCCGTGCTACTCCCGTTGGGAAAAATAGCACCGCCGCTGTACGCCTACCGCGTGCGGTCTCGCGTTTTCCGTTGGTATGGCGAACTCCGCGATATTGAAAGTCGACTCGAAGCCCACCCCGAAGACAAAGAAAAATTGTTGGAAGAGCTGAACGCAATTGAAGCCAAGGTGGAAAAAGTCATCCTGCCCCTGTCCTACGCGGATGAACTCTATGCGCTACGCAACAACATCGGCCTCGTGAGGCAGCGCTTAACTACAACTTAGCAATCACGCTGTTTTTCATGGCCTGCTGGGCCACCGCGTCCAGCGCAGCATCCAGCACAGTCTGTGCCGATATCACCCGTAATTGACCGGCAGCCACCAACTTGTCATGCGTGCGGCGGGTCATGGACTGTGTAGAGCCCGATGCGCTCGTGAACAAAAACAGCGTTCCATGCGGACTCGCCCAGGTGAGCTGCGTGCGGACCCAATCGTCATTGGACTGCAGCTCCACCCAAGAGCCGAGTGGCAAACTGCCTGCGCCGTTGCCGGCGACGGGCAATTCGGCTTCCTGCGCCGTGGACGTCGATGACTCTGGTGCAGAGCTGCTGGCAGAGGACGCGTCGTCGAGCTCCAGCAGATTCGACTCGCTGGCTTCAGAGGGTGCAACCCAAGGGTCGCCATCTTCCACCGGGCGATGAGGCACTGCCAAAGCGACAGCGCGAGCGGGTGTCTCTGGCGCCTCCTTGGAGCGGGTCCAGGGATCCCGGTGTACTGCCCGGAAGGCCGCTTGGTGCAAGCCCATCAGTGCTTCAAAAAATGCACCCACCTTGGTGGCGGGGTATTGGATGGTCTCCAGCCCATCACGCAAGGTTCCCAGCAAGAGCGGAACCAGCTTGGTGAGTTTGGGAATATTCTTGGGCGCCAGATCCGGATGTGTGCTCCACAACAGCGCCGCGATCAGTGCTTGGTACCGGTCAGCCGCCGCAGAGCGACTGCCGCCTGCGAGTCGCGCTTGCGCAACCACTTGCGCCCACGGGCCGCATAAAAAATGCAAGACCACTTCGGGTACTTTGTTGGCATCCCGGTGCCCGTCGATTTCACGGGCAATCTTTTCAGCCAGCAAGTTGCGCTGTTCGGCCTTCTCCAAGGCTCTGACAGCCTGCGCACGCAAAGCAGCTTGCTTGGAAGCCTCGTCGTCCCAGAGTGACTGCAGATGATTCAGAACACGCTCAAAACCCTCCGGGCCCGCGTGCTCGTCCATCAAGGGAGCAATGGCCCCCCGCGCTTCGTCCAAATACGCCAAAAAGCCGGGACTCCCGACCTTCGCGAACGCCAAGCTGCGATGCGTCAACTCTTGGACCAGCATCCGGGCAGCGTGCTCTTTATCGGTAAAAAAGCGCGGATCGGCCAAAGCCAAACGCATCAGAGCGGGCTCCAGCCCGCGCACCAAGCCCTGCACTGGTTCCAACAAACGCGGATCGCGCGCTATGTTGTCCACCATCAGGCTCACCACTTCCAAACTCAAAGCCTGCGCAACCCCATTGGCCGTACGACGGATTTTTTCACGCACATCGCCGTCCACCCCCGCGCGAATTTCGGGCGTGGCACTGCGGCGCTGCTCGAGCCGCTGCACCACACGATCGACTTGCCGCATTTCGGCCAGGGCCTCGAAGGCCGCAGGAACGGTTGCCGCAAAGTCGGTAGGCTCAGCTTCGTGTGCCCGATACCCCGCTTGCGGCGATTCAAAGTCGCGCTCGAACTGTTTTGCAAATGCAGCGACTCTGTGCGTCGTGCCTGCAGAATCCAGTTCACCCGCCAGCAGCAGGCGCAGCCTGTCCAGGGTGAGCAAACCAGGATCAACGACAGGCTTAGGGCGGCTCAACTCTCGGGCTATCAAGGCCTCCCGCTCCGCACTGCCAGGTGCGCCATAGCGGGTGGTCTCCATCAGCGCGGAGCCAGCGCCTTCCGCGCGTTTAAAGCCAGCGGCCCCCACGCCGGGCGTGGCACTTTGCGAGACCGCATAACTTGCGGCCACCACACCTTGCGCGCGTAACCGGACGACCAGGTCACGATACAACACTTGAAGCTCACTGCCTAAAGCAGTTCCCATGACGGTGAGCCAGTCCAAGCGCATCGAGGAAGGAGCGGACGTGCGCTCCACGGTATTGCGCAATGCCTGGATATAAGCCTCCGGGCGCAAGGGGTTGCGCTCCGGGCGAACCGTAGGTAAGCCCAAAGCTGCACACATCAAGGCATTGAGTTCAGACAGGCTTGCCTCCGCAGCCAGCATGACCATTTGCTGCGCCCGCGCCATGTTGACGCTCTCTTGCACCTGAAGCTCGTCCATCAGCTCCAGCTGATCAAACTGCACATCAGCGATGCTGGGCATCGATGTGCGAGGCGTATCCACCGGCTTGGTGAACTGCTCCATCAATGCTGCTTCGAAGCCCTTTTCCAGAATAGCCTCATGAGCAAACAGCTGCCGCAAGGAATCCGCGTGAACCTCCCGCTCCCTGAAGTCACGCGCTGCGCCTTCGCGGCCATTCAAGTCGCGGCGCAGTGCAGCGACCAGTTTGGCCATCAGGGCAGGACCAGCCGCCGCGGCTTCCTTGACGGTCGCTTGAAACAAGGGCGGTGGGGGCGAGTGTCGATTTTGCATGCAGCAGCGTGGACTCTCTCAGTACCAAAAAGGCTTACTTCAAAGCCTTGTAGCGCACGCGCTTGGGCTTGGCACCCTCTTCGCCCAGACGCTTCTTCTTATCGGCTTCGTACTCTTGGTAGTTGCCGTCAAAGAAGGTCCACTGGCTGTCGCCTTCGGCAGCCAGGATGTGGGTGGCAATACGGTCCAGGAACCAGCGATCGTGGGAAATCACCAGCATGGTGCCGGCGAATTCGAGCAGCGCATCTTCCAGGGCACGCAAGGTTTCCACATCCAAGTCGTTGGACGGTTCATCAAGCATCAACACGTTGCCGCCTGCGATCAGTGTCTTTGCCAAGTGCAAACGACCCCGCTCACCACCGGACAACATGCCCACTTTCTTCTGCTGGTCGCCGCCGTTGAAGTTGAAGCGACCGCAGTAGGCGCGGCTGGCCATCTGGAACTTGCCCACGTTCAGGATGTCGAGTCCACCGGACACGTCTTCCCAGACGGTTTTTTCATCCGACAACGCATCGCGGTGCTGATCCACAAACGCCATCTTGACGGTGGACCCAATGACGACTTCACCCGAATCTGGCTTCTCGCGACCGGCGATCAGCTTGAACAAGGTCGATTTACCGGCACCGTTCGGGCCGATGATGCCGACAATCGCGCCGGCAGGGATGTTGAAGCTCAGGTTGTCGATCAACACGCGGTCGCCAAAGGACTTGCTCACGCCCTTGAATTCGATCACTTGGCTACCCAGGCGGTCTGCCACCGGGATAAAGATTTCGTTGGTTTCGTTGCGCTTCTGATATTCGAAGTCGCTCAATTCTTCAAAGCGGGCCAGACGGGCCTTGCTCTTGGCCTGGCGAGCCTTGGGGTTCTGGCGGGACCATTCCAATTCCTTCTTTAAGGCCTTGGCACGGGCTTCTTCGCCCTTTTGTTCGGCTTCCAAACGGGCGCCCTTCTGGGTCAGCCAGTCAGAGTAGTTGCCCTTGTACGGAATACCGGAGCCGCGGTCCAGTTCCAAAATCCACTCAGCAGCGTTGTCCAGGAAGTAGCGATCGTGGGTGATAGCCACTACGGTGCCGGAGTAGCGCTGCAGGAATTGCTCGAGCCAATCCACTGATTCAGCGTCCAAGTGGTTGGTCGGCTCATCAAGCAACAACATGTCGGGCTTGGAGAGCAGCAAACGGCACAAGGCCACGCGGCGCTTTTCACCACCGGACAGCACGCCGATGTTGGCATCCCATGGGGGCAGGCGCAGGGCGTCGGCGGCGATTTCAAGCTGGTGCTCGGAATCCGTACCGGCGGTAGCGATGATAGCTTCCAGTTCAGCCTGCTCAGCCGCCAGTGCGTCAAAGTCAGCGTCTTCAGCGCCGTAGGCGGTGTAGACCTCTTCCAAGCGGGCCTTGGCAGTGAACACTTTGCCCATACCGCTTTCCACGGCTTCACGCACGGTGTGGGTCGGGTCGAGCTGGGGTTCTTGAGGCAGATAACCGATGTTCAAGCCGGCCATGGGAATGGCTTCGCCCTCAATTTCCTTGTCCACACCGGCCATGATCTTGAGCAGGGTGGATTTGCCGGAACCGTTGGTACCCAAGACACCGATCTTGGCACCGGGGAAGAAGGAAAGGGAGATGTCTTTAAGAATGTGCCGCTTGGGGGGCACGATCTTGCCGACGCGGTTCATGGAGAA
>JAIXVK010000082.1 GCA_027483085.1 Comamonadaceae bacterium
CCGGGGGCCGGTTTCCGAGGTTTACTAAGCTCAGGTGTCGCTGGCCACTTTGGCGGCAATGTGGGCCATGGCCTCTTCGACCTGATCGACCAAAACTAGGCACAACTCTCCGGGCTGGAGTTTATTCATGGCTGAGTCGATCGCAAGAAACTCGCCGAACACTTCGGATTGTTCTTTGGTTCGCGTAGCGTTGACCAAGCCTTCGCGCAGCAAGGCTAGGACCTCGCCATCATTGCGGCCCCGTTGGCATTGGTCTTCGAACATCACGACTTCATCGAAGGCATCGCCCAAGATCTCCGTTTGTTGGCGAATATCCTGGTCGCGGCGGTCGCCAGCACCACTGATCACGACAGACCTGCGGGTGGCCGGCAAGGCTTGCACCGCTTGGACGAGCGCCAGCATCGCATCAGGGTTATGGCCGTAATCGGCGATCACGGTGGCACCGCGGTACTTGAACAGGTTGAATCGGCCTGCGGCGTTGTGACTGTCATTGGCGAAATTGGCCAAGCCTTTGCGGATCACATCCCACGAAATACCCAGAGACCAAGCCGCTGCCACGCTGGCCATGACGTTGTCGACCTGGAAACCAATGGCGCCGTTCAGGGTGATCGGCACTTCGCTCAGTGCAATCGTTTGTAGCGTGTCGCCCTTGCTGGCCACAATGTTTCCGCCTTCCACGTAGACGACGGCTTGGCCTTGTGCACGGTGGGTGGCCATCACAGGATGGGTAATGTCCGCAGCAAAGAAGATTACTTCTCCTTTGCACTTGGGTGCCATTTTTGCCACGATCGGGTCTGCGGCATTGAGCACTGCAGCACCGGTGGGCGCGACGTTTTGCACAATGACACGCTTGAGCACCGCCAACTCATTGACCGTCGTAATGAAGTTCAAGCCGAGATGGTCACCACTACCGATGTTGGTCACCACCGCTACGTCGCAGTGATCAAAAGCCAAACCTTCCCGAAGAATGCCACCGCGCGCTGTTTCCAACACGGCGGCATCGACGTGCGGGTGTAGCAACACGCTCTTGGCGCTCTTGGGGCCGCTGCAGTCACCTGTGTCGATGCAGTCGCCGTTGACGTAGACACCGTCGGTATTGGTCATGCCGACCCGCATGCCGTTCTGATTCAGCAAGTGAGAGATAAGGCGAACGGTTGTCGTTTTACCGTTGGTGCCGGTCACGGCCACGATGGGAATGCGTCCGTTCTGGCCTTTTTTGAACATGCTGCCGATGATGGCTTCGCCCACTGCCCGGCCTTTACCAAAAGAGGGCGATAAATGCATGCGCAAGCCCGGCGCTGCGTTAACCTCCACAATGCCGCCGCCTTGCTCTTCCAGGGGGCGGAGAATGGTGTCACACACCACGTCAACACCGCAGATATCCAAGCCCACCATGTGAGCGGCAGCGATGGCGCGAGCGGCCACTTCCGGGTGCACATCATCCGTCACGTCTGTGGCGGAGCCACCGGTCGACAGATTCGCGTTATTGCGCAAATTCACCCGTTGGCCTTTGGCGGGCACCGAGTCTGCGTTGAAGCCTTGGTTCGCGAGGGTCGTTTTCGCGATTTCATCAAAGCGGATTTTGGTGAGCGAGGTGGAATGCCCTGAGCCACGCCTTGGATCGGCATTCACCTGTGCCACCAGTTCCGCAATGGTGTGCACCCCATCGCCCACCACTTTGGGCGGGTCCCGACGGGCGGCCGCAACCAATTTGTCGCCTACCACCAGCAAGCGGAAATCATTGCCCGGCATAAAACGTTCGACCAGAACATCATCGCGGAATTCTTTGGCGACCTCAAAAGCCCGGATCAATTGTTCCCGGCTGGTGATGTTGACGGTGACGCCTTTGCCTTGGTTGCCGTCGTTGGGCTTGACCACGACGGGCAAGCCGATTTCCTGAGCTGCGGCCCATGCGTCATCCGCATCGACCACAGAGCGCCCACCGGGCACCGGCACACCCGCAGCAGACAACAGCTTTTTGGTGAGTTCCTTGTCTTGCGCGATGGCTTCAGCGATCGCGCTGGTCACATCCATTTCAGCGGCTTGGATACGACGTTGCTTGCTGCCCCATCCGAGGCGCACCATGCTGCCTTCGGTCATGCGGCTGTAAGGGATTCCACGTGCCACTGCCGCGTCCACAATTGAGCCTGTGCTTGGCCCGAGGCGGACATCTTCATCCAGCTCTCGCAGGGCTTCGAGGGCAGCTTGCAAGTCAAAGGGCGTATCGTGCAGCGCGGAGTTGCAAAGCTTTTCTGCCCACTCCATGGCCAAGTGGCCGACTTCTTCTTCGCTGTATTCCACAACCACCTGGTAGACGTGTTTGTCGACCGTGGGTGTGGTGCAGCTGAAGGTCACTGGGCAGCCGGCTTGGGCTTGCAATCCCAAGGCGACCAACTCCAAAACGCGCGCCAAAGACACGCTCTCCAAGTGCCCTACCGGTTGGAAGGGGCTGACCTCCGGAAAGCGCGCCCGGAGTTTGGCCTCAAAGCCCGGGATGGAGGACACGGCGTCCTCTTCCGCGGTGCAAATCACAACCGATTGAATGGCTGTGTGGTGGCTCCACAAGTTGGGGCCGCGTAATGCGCGAATGCGGGTAACTTCCATGGCTGAGCTCAGTAAGGTGTTTTCTTAGGGGTGGACTCGAAGGTGCGCAAACCGGCACCGATCAACTCCACCGGGATGTCGAGCGCCCACGCTGCTCCTATAGCTGCCATGACCATCTCCGGCTTTTCCGCTTTCGCAGGCTTGAGGGTCGAGAGTGGGATCATCGAAATATCCTGATCGCCTTGCGCAAGGACGATTTCTCCAGCGCGCAGAAACACGGTTCGCCCGCCTTTGCTGCGGTGCGTCTGTATAGCGGGTGCTGTCTCATCCAGGGCATAGAAAATGACCTTGCCGTCACACAGCTCAGCCAGCTCTACCACTTGCGCGTCTGCCGCATTGAGCACCGCAGTTCCGCTGGGCAGCACCACATCGACTTGTGTTCGCGCTACTTTGTAAGCCTGCTCCGCGTCCAGAATGTCGAACTCCACCAGGTCCTGGGTGTTGCTGATGTCCGTCACCACGCTCACGGCACAGCGGTCGTAAGCCAAGCCCTCTGCCAGGATCATGCGGCTGCTGTTTTCAAACACCGCCGCTTGCACCGAGCGGTTGATCAGCACGCGCTGGCTCGGTTCCCAATGGGCACTATCGCGACTGTCGATTTGGCGCCCGTCGAGGTACAGGCCCTCGCTGCACGCCAGGCCCACATGCTTGCCGCTGATGTGCACCAGCCAGGCAATCAGGCGCGCAAGCCTGCCCGTATGTTGGGTGCCGGTGACCCCGATCACAGGAATCCGCGCTTCCGCGTCCGGTGTGAACAGGTGCTCCACGATGGCCTTGCCGACATTGCGTGGTGTACCCACCGCTGGTTTGATGTGAAACAGCAGGCCAGGGCTGGCATTGACCTCGATGACCGCGCCGCGCTGGCTCTTGAGGGGTTTAGAGCAGTCTTCCAGCACCATATCAATGCCGGCAATATCCAGGCCCACCACCCGAGCAGCCAGTGCCGCAGCGGCGGCAACTGTGGGGTGCACCTCGTCGGTGACGTCCCACGCAACGTTGCCATTGCGCTGGATCAAAACACGTTGCCCACTCGCCGGGATCGACTCGGGTGTAAGCCCGGCACGGCGCAACACCAGTTGGACCTCGGGGCTTTTCTCGGGTTCTATGGGGGAGAGCGGCAATTCTTCAGCTTCGCCACGGCGGGGGTCGCTGTTGATTTGGGTGTTCACCAATTGGGTGACGGTGGATTGGCCATCACCGGTGACCCACGCAGACTCGCCACGGGCTGCTGCAACTACCTGTTTGCCCACCACCAACAGGCGATGCTCATCGCCGGGGATGAACTTTTCGACAATCACACTGCCGCTGCTTTGCTCTTTGGCCACATGAAAGGCAGTCTCCACACTGGCTTGGTCGGATAGGTCCAGTGTGACACCCCGCCCGTGGTTCCCATCGTAGGGTTTGACGGCGACGGGCAAACCGATGTCTTGAGCTGCTTCCCAGGCTTTTTCAGGGGAGTTCACCAAAGTGCCTTCCGGCACCGGCACACCGCAAGCCTTCAGCAGGCTTTTGGTCAGATCTTTGTCACTGGCGATTTCTTCTGCAATGGCAGACGTCTGGTCAGTTTCTGCTGTCCAGATCCGGCGTTGGGCAATGCCGTAACCCAGTTGCACCAGGTTGCCCTCGGTCAGCCGGATGGATGGAATGCCGCGATCGGTGGCCGCATCCACAATATTGGAGGTGCTGGGCCCGAGACACAGGGAGTCGACCATGTCGCGCAACTCGGTCAATTGGGCTTCGAGGGCATAGGCGGTGTCATTGATGGCGGCCATGATCAAATCGCGGGCCACCACTAGCGCCTTGCGCCCAATTTGCTCTTGCCGGGTGCGGAAGGCTATTTTGTAGACCCCGGGCTTGGACATCTGGCGCGCTTTGCCAAAACTGGTCTGCATCCCGCTGAGGTTTTGAATCTCAAGGGCCACATGTTCCATGATGTGGGCGGCCCATGTGCCTTCACGCAAGCGCTCCAGAAAGCCGCCGCGCACCCCGGGACTGCATTTGTGCTCAATCAAGCCGGGTAGCCAAGTCGTCAAGCGCTCGTAAAAGCCGGGCAGCGTGTTGGAAGGGAAGTCTTCCAGCTCACCGATGTCCACCCAAGCCTCGATCACCGGGCGATAGGTCCAGATATTGGGGCCACGAAGGTGTGTGACCCGCAGGATTTCAATATTTTTCTTGGCTGTCATGGCTTATTGGAAAAGAGCGGTCCACCATTGTTACGCGCAATGCGTTGAGTATTCTCGCTCACAGAAGCGGCTCACTTCGACTGCTGTGCGCTTGCGCGTAGTATCGACGGCCTGAAGATGGGCGGCCCGTTAGGCCCGCCACTTTGAAAAACTGACTCAAATTCATCCTTTTTTGCGATCCATGACTTCCGAAGCCTCTGCTTTTTCTGCGCTATCCGGCGATTTGCCTTCTGCCTGGCGGGAAGCGGTTCAAAAACAACTCCGTCCCCATGAGAACGTCTTGGCTGCGCTGGAGGTTGACCTTGACCAACAACTGCACTTTGTGAAGGGGCTGGTGCTGCTCACCAACCAGCGGTTGCTCGCCTGTGAGGGGGCAACGCAGATTTGGTCTGGTTGGGACTTGCAGGCCGGCCAGACACTGCTGCATCACGATCATGCCGGTGTGGGGCATCTGAACCTGGTGGACGCCAGCGCATTGCGCGGCAGTTGGCGGTTTACCCTGGGGCAGAACCTGCAGGCGATTCGCTTGGTCGATCAATTCCATTCCCAGCTGGAAAGCACCGTGTCCGGCAAGCCTCTTGCCCAAGCGCTCACTCAGGTGTGCCCGAGTTGCAAGGCGCCGCTGGACCCTGAGCAGGAGGAGTGCCCGGTGTGTACAAAAGTGGTTCACACGCCGCCCAGCACCTGGACTTTGTTCCGCCTGTGGCGGTTTGCGCGGCCCTACCGTGGGCAGCTCCTCCTCGGCTTTTTCCTGACGCTGTTGGGCACTGCGGCCAATTTGGTCCCGCCGTATCTCACGATGCCCCTGATGGACAACGTGTTGATCCCGTTCCAGAACGGCCAAAAAATTGATCCGATGTTGGTGGGCATGTACATGGGGGGCTTGCTCGGTTCAGCACTGCTGGCGTGGGTGCTGAGTTGGGCCAAGACGTACATCCTCGCGCTTGTCTCGGAGCGTATTGGCGCCGACTTGCGCACGACGACCTACGAACACCTTTTACGCTTGTCGCTCGAATATTTTGGTGGCAAGCGGACCGGGGATTTGATGTCGCGTATCGGCAGCGAAAGTGACCGGATCTGCGTGTTTTTGTCGCTGCACCTGCTGGACTTCGCGACCGATGTGATCATGCTGACGATGACTGCCATCATCCTGTTCTCCATCAACCCCTGGCTGGCGGTAGTGACCTTGGTGCCGCTACCCTTCATTGCCTGGATGATCCACTTTGTGCGGGATCGCCTGCGCACTGGGTTCGAGAAAATCGACCGTGTGTGGGGTGAGGTCACCAATGTGCTGGCCGACACCATCCCCGGTATCCGGGTAGTAAAGGCGTTTGCGCAAGAAACTCGCGAAGCCAGCCGCTTCCGCGAGGCCAACAAGCACAACTTGGTGGTCAATGACCGCATCAACAAGATCTGGTCACTGTTTTCGCCCAGCGTTTCGTTTTTGACCGAGCTAGGCCTGTTGGTGGTGTGGGCGTTTGGTATCTGGCAAGTGTCCCAGGGGGAGATTACCGTCGGTGTTTTGACGGCATTCATTGCCTACATCAGCCGCTTTTACGGTCGCTTGGACTCCATGAGCCGTATCGTGTCGGTGACCCAAAAGTCTGCCTCTGCCGCCAAACGAATCTTTGATATTCTGGATCACGTATCCAGCGTGCCAGAGCCGGTGAACCCTGTGCCGATGGGTAAGGTCCAGGGCAG
>JAIXVK010000666.1 GCA_027483085.1 Comamonadaceae bacterium
CTGTGGCGACAATCACGTTGTTGGCCAGGTCCAGGTCTTTGAAGCTGTGAGCGATGCGCTCATCGATGCTCCAGGCTTCGTTGTCGTCGAAGCCGGCCAGGTCCATCAGGACCGCGTTCACGCCATTGGCCTTGAGGATTTCCACCGAGTTGAACGCGCTGTGCGATTCGCCGATGGAGGCCAGCACTTCGCGGGCAGCCAAAAGCACATCCTTGCGGCTCAGGTAGCCGCTAGCCAGCACATGGTGCATGGCGCCCAAATACTCGCGAGCCTGGGCAATGCGCTGGTCGATAAATGCATCTGCCACCGCCAAAGGCAAGCCAATGTCGGCGTAGGCGGCATTCAGCTTTTTAAGGCTGGCTGCCAAGCCGGTCAGTGCGTCCTGGTAACCCTTGCCCTCAGCGAACAGAGCGTAAATGCCGCGCTCGCCGGTTTTCTTGTGCTCCAGCAGCTGGTTGGTCACGCCGGAGTAGGCAGACACCACGTAAATACGGCCGTAAATGCGTGCGGGGTTGTGCAGCATGATGTGGCGCAGCACATCACCAAAGGCGGTCATCGAGGTGCCGCCGATCTTCTCAACAGAGATCTTCGAGGAATTTACGTCGTGCATGGACAAGCTTGGGGTGGGCAAAAGATGAAAAAACCCGGCCGGAAATGAATGCCGGTAGTGCCGGTTACGAAAAGCCCTCTATTTTCGCCTACTTTGCTGGAGGCAGGCTCTCAGGCGCACATTGGGTCAGAGGGAACAAAAGTTTTTCAGCTGACATGGAGCAAGAGCTAGCGTTTCAGCTCCTAGAAAACGGTGATGGTCCCAGCTAAAAAGAGCTGCTCATGGCAACCTTGGATGGCGCATGACCTGCTCCATCGCACTGGCACTCACTGGGTGGCTGAAATAGAAGCCCTGAAAACCCTTGCACCCCAGCTCCATCAACAGTGCGCAGTGCGCTTGGGTCTCTACCCCCTCCGCGATCACCTTCAGGCCCAGCGTTTCCGCCAACACAATCACCATGCGGGCAATGGCTGCGTCGTTCGGGTCGTCCAGCACGTCCCGCACAAAACTCTGGTCGATCTTGATCTGGTCAAAAGGCAACTGCTTGAGATAGGCCAGCGAAGAGTAGCCCGTGCCGAAATCGTCGAGAGCAAAGCCCAGCCCATGGGCCTTGAGCAGCTTCATTTTGGAAATCACCAAATCAACACCTTCAATCAGCATGCTTTCGGTCAACTCCAGCTTGAGGCGCTGGGGATTGACGCCCGTCTCTTGCAGGATCCTCAGAACGATGGGCACGAACTCCGGATCCCGAAACTGCCGGGCGCTGACATTTACAGCCAATTCCAGTGATGCTAGGTCGGGCTGATCGGCCCACAGCCGCAACTGTTCACACGCGCTGCGAATGATCCACTCCCCCAAAGGCAGAATCAGCCCGCTGCTTTCTGCCACAGGGATAAAGTCAACCGGCGAAATCAACCCACGCTGCGGGTGCTCCCAGCGTGCCAACACCTCAGCACCGATGATCCGGCCGCGCTCATCGACCTGCGGCTGGTACAACAAAAAGAGCTCTGCCCCGCCCATGGCGGAACGCAAGTCCGTCTCCAGCTGCAGGCGGGCGGAAACGGCGGCTTGCATCATCGGATCAAAAAACCGCACCGTGTTTCGGCCCGCAGCCTTGGCCTGATACATGGCCGTATCCGCCCGCTTGAGTGGCTCTTCAGTGTCTTCAAGCCGGTCGCCGAACAAAGTCACGCCAATGCTGGGCGTATTGTGGAACTGGATCTCTCCAATCTCATAACTGCGGTCAAGCTCCAGCAGAATTTTTCCTGCAATGACCTCGGCTTGCCGGCCGGCCAGCAACGCGTCATCCGCCAAGTCATCGAGCAGGATGACGAACTCATCGCCCCCCAAACGCGACACCGTATCGCCGTCACGGACTGCGGCGACCAGGCGCTCCGCAACCTGCCGCAATAGCTGGTCCCCCTTGTTATGGCCAAAGGTATCGTTCAGTGTTTTGAAGTTGTCGAGATCAATAAACAGCAACGCCCCCAATCGGTGGTTGCGCTGGGCCGTTACCAGCGCGAGCTCCAGCCGGTTCAGCAACAGTCTGCGGTTCGGCAGACCTGTCAGTGCGTCAAAAAAAGCCAAGCTGTGTATCTGGGCCTCGGCCGCCTTGCGCTCCGTAATGTCAGTGACAAAAGCCAATATGCACGGGACGCCACTGTGGTCAATGATTTCCCCCGAAATGCTGACCTTGCGGATATCGCCATTCCTGTGCACCCAGCTCGTCTCGTAGTCCACCACACTGCCCCTGGCCTTCAGCGCGCGCAGCCACTGGAGCCGCATCTCGCTCTCAGGCCAGAAGCCCATCTCCAGCGCGGTCTTGCCCAACAACTCGGCACGGGCCCAACCGAAGTCACGCTGGTATTTCTCGTTGGCCTCAACGAATCGCCCTTCCGCCAGCGTGGCAATCGAAGCTGCCACCGGACTGGATTGAAATGCAGTCGCGAACTTTTGCTCAGACTGCCGCAGGTTCAGCTCCACCAATTTACGGGTGTGAATGTCCTGGGTGGTACCGGTCACCCGGAACACGGCACCTTGGTCATCCCGCTCAAATCTCGCTTTTTGCAGAACCCAGTGCAGCCCCCGATGCACCCTGACCTGGTGCTCAGCCTCAAAGACAGGCTGAGTCCGTGCCGCGTCACGCCAGGGGGCTAAGACTGCCTCACGCTCGTCGACCGGTATCAGGTCGAGGAACGAATCACGACTCAACGTAGCGCAATTCGGTAGTCCGAAAATCCGGCAGGCCTCATCGGACAGCTGCATCGTATCGGACTCGACCGTGTACACCCAGCTCCCGACTTGGGCTTGCGCTTGCGCTTGATGCAACTCCAACTTTGCAAACTCCAAATCACGACTTCGCAAAGCGATCCGGATATTGGTCAGATCCAGCTCACGCAATCGGCGTTGATAAGCCAAGACCAAAAAATGCACCAAAACTGCCGCCATCAAAAACACGCAAATCTGCACCAGCGCATGCAACCAAGGGGGGGAGTCGGCGGATTGCGGCAGCCACCCGCCTTTTGTGGCGACAACAGTAAGGATGGTGACACCCGCCGTCAGGGCCGCGACGATGAGCGCGACTCGGGTACTGACCAGCCAACCCAGCATGAAAATGATCAGCGGAAACACGAATTGGACCGGTGCGGTAACGCCGCCGCCCACAAACATCATCAGGGCGACGTAACACCACATGCCCACGCCCAGAGCAGTAACGGTGGTCTGCAACTTCTTTTGCCACAAGAAGAACCAACCCGCAGCGCCCACTAGCAAGATAGTGCTGGTGCGCAGCGCTGCGTTCAGGTCATTGGGGATGAAGACATAGATTGCCGCAGTAACCAGTACACCACTCAGAAAGATGGCGACCACTGCGGCTTTGAGAAAAGAAAAAGAAGGCTCCCAAGTAACGGGTCGGTAGACCTCTTCGTCACTCCTGCTGACC
>JAIXVK010000462.1 GCA_027483085.1 Comamonadaceae bacterium
ATTTTCGGCATTTCTACATCCAAAGTGATCACATCAGGATCAAGCTCACGAATCATTTCGCGAGCAATCAAAGGATCGTTGGCAGCACCAACGCACTCAATATCAGCCTGATTGTTCAAAATCTCGGTCAACAAGCTACGCACCAAGGCAGAGTCATCGACAACCAAAACACGAATTTTCTTCATTACCGATCAAAAAAGGTCTACGGATCCGCCAGCATTAGATTTAGCCACAGTGGCGGCATTGCCTCTGCGCTCCTCGACGACGAGAGTCTCGGGATGAGAGTGTGCCAACCGCTTCACCAAGGCCTTACCACTAGTTGGGAAAAAACACACTTTCCTTGGGTGGATATCCAAAACGTCTTGTGAAACCACAGGAATCCGCTCCGTTGACAGATAGTCGATCACAAACTTAGTATTGCGCTCGCCAACGTTCATGGTGGTGAACCCGGCCATCACTTGAGCGCCTCCAAAAATTTTGGCTTGCATTGTTTCTCGGCGAGCACCCAGCTTCAACATTTCGTTGATTAAAAGCTCCATTGCGAAGGAGCCATAGCGCCCAGAGCCATCGCCGCCTTCGCCATCTGGCAACATAAAGTGGTTCATGCCCCCTACTCTTGCTTTCCCGTCCCACAAGCACGCTGCAATACAAGAACCCAGTACTGTCATGATGACAATTTCTTCATTCGATACAAAGTACTCTCCGGGAAGCACTTTCACAGCGTCGTACTGGAAATGATGATCAGCGTAGAAAAAAGAAGCCTCCCCCGGCTTCCGAGGTTGCGCCTTTAGATGATCGACGCGTGAGACACGACCGCTGGCCAAAAGCTTGGAACCACCAAGCCCGCCGCCCAAGGGCTTGGGTTGCGGGGAACCGGTAGAGAAGGTGTTCATAGACATGGATAGGCTTTTTCAATCTAGGCTGCTACACCCGCTCGTAAACGGTCTTACCCTTAAGGGCAAACAAGTCCCTGGAGTCACTGAAGTTCTCCGCATGTCCGACAAAAAGCAATGCACCGGGCTTCATCACTTTGTGAATCCGCTCTAGAACTTGTCTCTGCGTGGTCGCATCAAAGTAGATCATTACATTGCGACAGAACACTACGTCGAAAGGATCACGAAAAGGCCAATCGTTACGGATCAGATTCACGATAAGAAAATCAATCTTTGAACGCAACTCTTGCTTTACTTTCGCCATGCCCGCATTCCCGGCTTTTCCTCGCATGAAAAATCGCTGCAGCCTTGCCTGGTCGAGTCCCTTCAACGAATCAGACTTGTATATTCCTTGCGAAGCGGTGTGCAGTACTTTGGAGTCAATATCACTCGCGATCAACGAAAAGTTTCCATTGGAACCCAACGCCTCTGTCGCAGTCATCACGATGGAATAAGGCTCCTCCCCTGTTGAGGCTGCACTACACCACATTCTGCAGGCCCCCGCCGACTGGATCGACCGGAGGTACTCCGCCAAGACCTGAAAATGATGGCCTTCACGGAAAAAAGATGTCAAATTGGTCGTCAAAGCATTAACGAATTCCTGCCACTCTGGGCCGTCGGTCGCTTCAAGCCAACGCAAATACTCTCGAAAACTGTTGTGCCCAGTCTCTCGCAAGCGCCGCGAAAGTCTGCTGTAGACCATGGCGTGCTTTCCATCGTGCAAACTTATACCCGCACGCTGATAAATCAGCTTCTGGACATGATCAAAATCAGCACTTGTCCACAAGAACTCTCGACCTTGCATTTCATCTTGAGCATTCGGGGACATCTCTACCTTCCAAGGATTGACTGTGTTCGCAGAACCTAGTGCGCTATCGAGCGCACTTAGTCATCCATCGATACCAACCCCATCTCAGGCGCTGACATCAATTTCTCGATATCCAACAAGATCAGCATCCGCTCTCCGATTGAACCCAGCCCCAGAACTGCAGCACTATCAATCACGCTTTCAATATCAGGTGCCGCTTTTAAGCTCTCTGGCGGTAACTCCATGACGTCGCTCACGGAGTCCACCACGATGCCAACAATTCTGTTCCTTAAGTTAAGGACGATCACCACGGTGAAGGAGTTGTACTCGGATTTTGAACAGTTAAATTTCAAGCGCATGTCCACAATCGGGACAATAGTGCCACGCAAATTAACAACGCCTTTGATAAAGGACGGCGCATTCGCTACTCTGGTTGGTGGCTCATACCCCCGAATTTCTTGCACCTTGAGGATATCTATTCCATATTCCTCTTGATCGAGCCGAAAGGTTAGGTACTCTCGGGCGCCACCAGTTGTGAGATCGCTGAGCTTTTCCATCATTCCCATATCAGTCTCCTATATGCGAGTGTCTAGTGACGGGACCGTCGCACCAAGGCACCGGTATCCAAAATCAATGCAACCTTGCCGTCACCGAGGATCGTGGCCCCAGATACGTTCGGAACTTTCCGGTAGTTGGACTCCAAATTTTTAACCACCACTTGTTGCTGCCCGAGGAGCTCATCAACAAGCAACGCTACTCGGCTGCCATCAGCTTCCACCACCACCATGATGTCACTCGATTTTTCAAAATCAAAGCGCGGGATCTGGAAGACTTTCTCCAATTCGATGACAGGCATGTACTCATCACGAACCTTTACAAGCTGAGAACCTTGCCCGACCGTACTGACCGCTTCAGCCTTAACTTGGAACGACTCGATAACCGACGACAAAGGAAGGATGTAAACCTCCTCCCCAACCCCTACAGACATCCCGTCCATGATTGCAAGCGTCAGAGGCAAGCGCACGGAAACTTTCATTCCGTACCCTTCTGCAGAATCAATGTCAACGGTGCCATTCAATGCTGCGATGTTTTTCTTGACAACATCCATACCTACACCGCGGCCAGAAACGTCGGTCACAACCGCTGCTGTAGAAAACCCGGGAGCAAAGATCAATTGCCACACTTCGGCGTCTGACATCTGGTCAGACACATCCAAGCCGCGCTCCCGCGCTTTGTTAAGTATTTTGCTGCGCGACAAGCCTCGACCATCGTCACGCACCTCGATCACAATTGATCCGCCTTGGTGCGATGCGGATAGCGTGATCGTTCCAGATTCTGATTTGCCTGCAGCAATACGTTCTGCGGGCATTTCAATTCCATGATCACAGCTGTTGCGCACCAAGTGGGTCAAAGGATCTGTAATTTTTTCCACCAAGCCCTTGTCCAACTCGGTGGCTTCGCCCTGCGTTACAAACTCGACTTTTTTTCCCAGCTTGCTTGCAAGATCACGGAGCATTCGCGGGAAACGACTGAAAACGATGGACATCGGGATCATTCGAATCGACATCACTGACTCTTGCAGATCTCGTGTGTTGCGATCCAAGTCCGCAAGACCGGTCAGTAATTGCTGATAAACAGCGGGGTCCAGCGCCCGGCTGTTCTGCGCCAACATCGCTTGCGTAATCACCAACTCGCCTACCAAGTTGATCAACTGATCCACTTTACTGATTGCAACGCGGATCGTCGCCGCCTCTGGCTGTGCGGCAGCGGCCGGACCCGCCTTTGGAGGAACTTTGGATGCGGGAACGACTTCTTGAGAGACAGTCGCAACAGAAGGCTGCTCAACCGCTTGTTTAGGAGCACCGGGAGAACCATCAAAGAAGCCGAAGCCTTTTTCAGCGGCCGGCGCTTTCGGTTCCTCTGCTACCGCCCCGGGGGAACCGGCTGCACCGTCAAAAAAACCGAAACCTTCGTCGACAGCGGGTTCGTCAGCTTTTTGTTCGATCTGGACTTTATCTCGTGCCACATGGAATGCAAACAAGTCCAACAGATCTTCATCACTGGAGGCCGTCGTTGCCTTGAACACGCGATGAGAGCCGTTAGGAGATTCAGCAGGCTGAATGGAACCTAGACCCGGTATATCTCGAAACAATTCTTGGATCGCATCGGCCTGATCGGGCCGATCCAAGGGGCCGATAGTGATCACTAACTCTCGGTCGCCGCTTATTTTGGCAACTGGTTTAGGGGTTGCAACTTGAGCCGGAGCTGGCGCTGCTGCTGAAGCCGCGGGCTTCTGGGGGGCTAAATCGCCGCCAGCAGCCAAGATGCTGATGCGCCTAACAAGATCAGCCGTAGGTAGTGCCTCACCCTCATCGCCCGCTTGATGACGTGCCAACAAACTGCGGGACGCATCGGCAGACTCCAAAAGCACGTCGACCATTATTGCGGTCGGCTGCAGCTCATGCCGACGCAGACGGTCCAGCAAGGACTCCATTTGATGGGTCAATTCAGCGACATCAGCAAAGCCAAAAGTGGCGGCTCCGCCCTTCACAGAGTGAGCGCATCGAAAGATACCGTTGAGCTCTTCATCATCCGCGGTTTCCAGATTCAAATTGAGCAGCATTTGCTCCATCTGATCAAGATTCTCACCAGCTTCCTCAAAGAAAATTTGATAGAACTGACTGAGATCGAAGTCTCCGCCAGAACCGCTGTCTTGATGCGTCTCAGCCATACCTAACTCCTGTTATTGAGAACCAACGACGTCCCCGCCAACTTATCGAATCACTTTTTTAATGACATCCAGCAACTTCGCAGGATCGAACGGCTTCACCAGCCAGCCAGTGGCGCCTGCAGCACGCCCTGCCTGCTTCATCAAATCACTGGACTCTGTGGTCAACATCAATATGGGCGTCGACTGAAAGTTCGGATGCTCGCGGAGCTTGCGTGTCAGGCCCAATCCGTCCAATCGCGGCATATTCTGGTCCGTCAGAACCAAGTCAAAAGTCTGAGTTTGTGCTTTTTCGTAGGCGTCTTGACCATCCACTGCTTCCACCACTTGGTAGCCCGCACCTGTCAAAGTGAAAGACACCATCTTTCGCATGGAAGGGGAATCGTCAACAGCAAGAATTAAAGGCATGAGAAGCTCCGAAAAAAACGCAGTAATTTATTTATCTTAAAAAAGCTCAATGGATCCAGCGTCCATCTCATCTTGAGTCACCGGATTGGGACGCTCTGGCACTTCATCAACAAAGGGCACCGCTTCACCATCTTCACTCCCCATCGATTCTGAAGCCAAACGGTAGGCGCAGCCTTGCAGTATCTTGGATGTGTGAACAATCAGCTGTGACGCCATGTCCTGGAACTGCAATTCAGTAACCGCTGCATGCAACGCCTTACGAACTTGATCCAGCTCCTCTGATTGCCCTAAGGCAGGCGAAGCTAAGTGGGCGCTCGCAGATGTAAACCGCTCCATGAGATTTTCCATGGTGTGCGCGAGCAATCCATCCAAACGGGTGAGGTCATGCACGACCACCAATAAGGAGTCTTGCACTTCGGCCACCAACATTACAGGCAGCTGTACAGCCGGAGCAGCAGGTGGCGTCAACGATGGTTCCATTGTCATTCTTCCTCTGAGGCCTGTCTTGTTCGCTATCCTACGCCCGATTTGAAAGCTAAGCGCTTACACCTCATCGCACAAGTTGCAAGATTAACAAATTTTAGGAAAAAATCAATTACTTTGGCAGAATAAAAGCCTTTGTTTGCTCATCGAGCGGCTCATAATCGATTGCATGATAGCCCCGAACCAAGAGTCTGAACCAATGGGTAACCCTGTAAAAGTACTCCACTTAGAGGATTCAGAAATCGACCACCGCTTGCTAGTTCGCGCGGTTCGCGAATCAGGCCTTCAGGCTCAGTTTCTCAGGCTCGATGAGCAGGCCGCCTTTATGGATGCTTTGCACACGCAAAACTTTGACATCATTCTGATGGACTTCCGGCTCCCGGGCTTTAC
Source organism: Comamonadaceae bacterium (assembly GCA_027483085.1). Lineage (GTDB taxonomy): Bacteria > Pseudomonadota > Gammaproteobacteria > Burkholderiales > Burkholderiaceae_C > Allorhodoferax. The sequence continues at coordinate 5,750 of JAIXVK010000462.1, forward strand.
AGCCTTAGAAGCGTGGTCACAGGTCCAATCCCTGCCAAGTCATCCGCCGTGCGTCATCGTCTCAGGGGCAATTGGTGAACAAGCAGCAGTCAGTGCCATTCAAACCGGAATTTCGGACTATTTGCACAAAGACCGAATCGCTGAAATCGGCCGAGTGATTCAGCGGGCGATGCACCTTCACAAGACAGAAGAAGAGCGAATCAAAGCCCAGCAGGCCCTTTCGCTGTCAGAACAGCGAATTAGAGAACTCGCCAGGCACTTGCAGACTTCCCTAGAAGCTGAGCGAGCAGCCATCTCGAGAGAGATTCACGACGATATTGGTGGCTCACTCACTGCACTCAAACTTGACCTAGCCTGGATCAAGAGGCACTCAGATCACCAGCCCACGCTCACACGCCTGGTAGCCGCAGAGGAAATGCTGAGTCTTGCCCTCGCAGCTACTCAGAGAATCATGCAAAACACACGCCCTGCCATCCTGGATCAAGGGCTTAGCGCGTGCGTCGAATGGCTAGTCGCAGGACACAGCAGGCGCACCGGAAAGACAGTGAACCTCATCAACGACCTCACCTCGGAGGCACTGCCAGACGCATTCAGGCTTGCTGCTTACCGCATAGTGCAGGAAGCGCTGACCAATGCAGGTAAGTACGCTCCCGAATCCGACGTCAGCGTCGAGGTGTCTGATGCCGGGGGTACTTTGACGATCGAGATCCGCGACAGCGGACCCGGATTTGAATTGAGCAGACTCCAATCCAGCCGAGGATTCGGACTTAAAGGCCTCAGCGAGCGAGCAGAATCAATCGGTGGATGGCTTGACATCAGCAGCACACCTAAGCGCGGGACATCGATTACCCTCACCGCTCCGCTCTCTTGGGCAACCGACAAACGACAGGGAGATTCGAGGGAATGATTCACGTTGTACTTTGCGATGACCATGCAATGATCCGCCGGGGCATCAAAGACACGCTCAGCGACTCTGGGCAAATCATCGTCACCGGCGAGGCAGGCAGTCAGGAAGAGCTGAAAAATGTGCTTCGCTCGGTCCGATGCGAAATCCTGGTCCTCGACCTGAACCTACCGGGAAGAGGCGGGTTGGAAATTATTCCCACCCTAAAAGAATCCCAGCCGCACATCAAGACACTAGTCGTTTCGATGTACCCCGAGGATCAATACGCGCTCCGGTGCCTCAAAGCAGGCGCGTCCGGGTACTTCAATAAATCGGGGGAACCAGCAGATCTGGTGAAGGCGATCCAACAAATCCATGCTGGGAAACGATATCTAACGGCTGCCGTATCGGAGCTGTTGGTTGAAAGCTTAAACACACCAGAGCATGAAACCTTGCATGCGAAGCTATCAGAGCGAGAAATGCAAACGCTGATCAAAATTGCGTCCGGGAAAAAGCTCTCTGATATCGCAGAGGACCTGATGCTGAGTCCCAAGACCGTCAGCGTCTACAGGGCACGCCTCTTGGAAAAACTCGCTTTATCGAACAACGCGGAACTCACTGTCTACGCCATCCGCAACGCTCTGGTGTAAGCGTCAACCTACTCCGAACAGACTCACAACCCGAATCATCAGCGCCATAAAGGGCTGATCGAGCATCGGCAACGTAATGGCGATCGCCAGAATGCCGACGACTAGCGTGATCGGAAAACCGATTGCAAAAATATTCATTTGTGGCGACACGCGCGAAATGATCCCTAGCGCCATATTGGTGAACAACAAGATCCCGACCATTGGCAAGGCAATCCAGAGCGCACTCGCAAACACTTCGGCGCCTAGTTTTTGCAGCTGCATAGAGGCCAACTCTTGCAAGAAATTCGGCGAAACCGGAAAAGCCACAAAGCTTTGGGTAACGGCCATCAGCACCATCAAATGTCCGTTCATGACGACAAAGAGCAACGACGCCATCTGACCGAAAAACCGAGCGACTGCACTCGATTGGGTATTCATGGACGGATCAAAAAAAGCCGCGAAGTTCAGCCCCATTTGAAATCCGACTACCTCGCCAGCCAGCTCGACAGACGCAAAAACCAACCGAACAGCAAAACCGATTGACAAACCGATCACTACCTGCTGCATCACGACTGCCAACGCTCGGGGGTCTGAAACGGAGATAACGGGAGCCTCAGGCAGGGTCGCTTGCGCCGCCAATGCCACTAAAAAGGACAGCGCAACCTTTGCCCGCATAGGAAAGGCGCGAGACGAAAGCACCGGAGCGGAAGTAAAAACCGCCAAAATCCGCAAAAAGGGCCAGAAGATTGGCGAGAGCCATTGGGCGATCTGTGCCTCGTCAAAAGAAATCACCGCTCGCCCAAGGCTAGACCACAGACGTTGGTATCGCTTCCAACATCCGTCGTATGTATTCCACCAGCATGGTCAACATCCATGGCCCAGCGACCGCGAATACAGCGATAACCGCCAAAAGCTTGGGAACGAATGCCAGAGTCGCTTCATGAATCTGCGTCACGGCTTGAAACAAACTGACCAGCAAACCCACCAAGAGCGCCGTTCCCAGCACTGGCGCTGACACCATCAACAACATGAGCAGCGCTTCTTGACCCAGGGTCAACACGGTTTGGGCATTCATTAGAACAATCCTCAGGTCACGAAGCTGGCTGCCAAAGAGCCGATGAGCAAGTTCCAGCCATCAGCCAAGACGAAGAGCATCAATTTGAATGGCAAGGCGACCAAAACAGGTGACAACATCATCATCCCGAGTGACATCAAGATACTGGCCACCACAATATCGATGACCAAAAAAGGAATAAAAATCATGAAGCCGATCTGAAAGGCGGACTTCAACTCACTGATCACGAAGGCAGGCACCAACACTCGGATGGGCGCCGTTTCTGCGGTGACATCGGCCGGCAACTTGGCAAGTTTCGCAAACAATGAGAAATCAGACTGCCGCGTTTGCTTGACCATGAAGCTCCGAATCGGAACCTCTCCCTTTTGCAGAGCTTGCTCAAACGACAACGTACCTTGAGAGTACGGCTGATAGGCTTCGGCGTAGATCCGGTCAAAAGTCGGTCCCATGACAAAAAACGTCAAGAACAAAGAGAGGCCCACAATGACTTGATTCGGTGGCGCGGACTGGGTACCCAAGGCTTGGCGCAACAGGGACAGAACAATAACGATGCGGGTAAAACCCGTCATCATCAATACGATCGCGGGAATGAAAGACAGTGCCGTGAAAAACAGCAAGGTCTGGATAGGAACCGAAAAATTGGTCCCGCCTGCACCTGTACCGACGAGAAGAGGCAACTGCCCTGCCGCTTGCGCAAACGCCGCGCCATGAGAAAAAAAAGCGGCCAGCGCCGCAATAACAAGCAGAAGACGACGGGGAACTCCAGAGACTCTCATATCACCTCACCGGCCGATTCTGCAGCTGGAGCGGCGCTTGTATGCAAACACTGGATGCCATTTGTGGTCACTCCGAGGGTCAGCCAAACACGATCATGCGAGGGGCCGACTTCAACAGTGACGACACGCTGATGAGGACCCACGGCAACTGCAGAAATCACCTTATTCTGGGCACTCACAAGATGCAAAGGCTGCGGAATTCGGGATTTGAGCCAGCGGATCAAAAAGGGCAGGCAAGCCAAACCCAGCAAAAACAATATGACGGGTAAAAATTGCAATGACATCGGCACTCGCCGGTTTAATTTCGACTGACACGTTTAAGCCGCTCAGATGGAGTGACAACATCCGTCAATCGTATACCGAACTTATCGTTCACCACGACCACTTCGCCCTGCGCAATCAAGTAGCCATTGACCAACACATCCATGGGCTCGCCTGCAAGCGCATCCAGCTCGACCACCGACCCTTGTCCAAGCTGCAGGATATGCTTGATGGGTACTTTGGTGCGCCCCAGCTCGACCGAGAGCTGAACCGGGATATCCAACACCATGTTGATGTCATTCACCTGACCGTCTGTAGACGCAGAGAACGGCTTAGGGGTCTCGCCGAAAAGAGGCCCGCCAGAGGGTGCTCCAGCGCTGGCATCTGTGGACTTCTGCTCCAGTAGCGCTTCCGCCCAGTCCGCCATGCCGTCGTCGGCAGCGGGTTGACTCTCTTCGGGTTTGTCTTCAGATGGCATTTCGTTCTCCCAACCAATTTTGGTCATTGCCGCGAAGCGCCTTTTCTATGCGCAACGCGTATTTTGAATTGTGTGTACCGTACTGGCACTCGAAGATCGGTACCCCGTCGACAGTAGCCTGAATACGAGAAGCCCGATCCAACTCGATGAAATCCCCTTTTTTCATTCCCAGAAGTTGCTCCACCGTTGCATCCGCGCGTGCAAGCTCTGCCACCAGCGTGACCTCCGCGGCCTGGATCTCGCGCGTCAGCACGTTCACCCAACGCCGGTCAACCTCGATCGAGTCCCCTTGGGTCGACGAATACAACACATCCCGGATCGGCTCCAGGGTGGAATAGGGAAAGCAAAAATGAATCGCGCCGGTGATATCTCCAATTTCTAGTTGGAACGAAGTCGCAATCACGATCTCACTCGGCGTTGCAATATTCGCGAACTGCGGCTGCATTTCTGAACGCTGGTAATCCAGCTCCAAGGGGTAAATGCCCTTCCATGCCTTCTTGTATTCGGTCGTAATGACATCTACCAGACGGTTGATTACGCGCTGCTCGGTAGCAGAAAAATCGCGCCCCTCAATCCGCGTCTGGAATTTACCGATCCCGCCGTACAGCGTGTCGATCACACCAAACACCAGAGCCGGCTCACAAACAATCAGCCCGCTCCCCCGCAAGGGCCGGATGGCAACGATATTGAAGTTTGTCGGGACCGCCAACTCACGGAGGAAGGCGCTATAGCGCTGCACAGCCACCGGCCCCACCGAGATCTCAGGGCTGCGCCGGATAAAGTTAAAAAGTCCCACCCGCAAATTACGGGCAAACCGCTCATTCACGATCTCCATCGTGGGCATACGCCCGCGAACAATGCGCTCTTGACTGGAGATGTTGTACGAGCGCACCTCACCATGCTCGGCGGCTTCCTCGACGGTTTTCTGGCTCTCACCAGTGACCCCCTCAAGTAAGGCATCGACCTCTTCTTGGGAAAGAAAGGATTCGCTCATAGCCGGCTGGAACTCCGTTTACTGCACGATAAAGCTGGAAAACAAAACACCCGTCACCGGGTACTGCACCTGCGCGACTCTCTTTTTCTTTTTCTTGGCCGTCGACTCCTCCTCGTCATCCATGCTGCCCCCGAAAGGAACCGAGGTAGCCTTCAAAATATCCTCAACCAGCTTCTCTTTGCCTTCGGCCTTCAGCAGCTCATCAGCAGTTCGCTGCGAAATAAGCATCAACACGCTACTACGAATAGTCGGCAAATATGCTTTCACGGTGTCAGACGCTTTCGCGTCAATTACCTCGAGAGTAATTCCAATTTGGGCAACACGCTCACCACCGGGATCGGACAAATTCACCACCATCGGATCCATGGGCAAATAGACAGGTGCCGCCTTCGGATCCACTTGAACCGCTGCTGCTTTTGGCGGTGGAGGTGCTGCCTCTTCTCCGCCCTCTTCCGCAGCTGCATTTTTCTTGCTGATAAAGAAAAAAGCGCCGCCACCTCCAAGTACCAGGACCAAGACCGCAGCAACAATGATGATCAGCATCTTTTTGCTTTTAGCGGGAGGGGGAGCTGCATCGGCTGCTTCTGGTTTTGCTGACACGTAGATACCTCTATGGCTTATTGTTGGTTGGATTATTCAACGCTGACCTTCAGTCAAAAGATGAATAAGGGGGGTTATTTGGTGTTTCTCTGCATTGTCACCAAATCACTCAAACAAACAAATCAATGTTCCGCCCTGAATTGAGGGGCTTTATGCCGCTGGATACCGCCACATCTTCTGCACCCTCTACGCGAGCGCGACGCCATGGAGAACTCTGGCCTTGACCCGCCTTATCGCGTGAATCTCCCGCATTGGATGTACCCACCGACACCCCTGCCAAGCTCATTCCCTGACGGTTCAAGGCATCTTGCAACTGCGTGCTGGCGCTAGACAGCGCATCACGTGTTTGCGCCTCATCCGTACGGAAGGCCACATGCGCTTCATTTCCTTGCAAAGAAATACTCACCTCGACAGCAGAGTGCCCGAACCCGTCCAGCGTGAGTTCCGCCTTTTGCATGTCCTGCCCGACCCAATACTTCACGTCTTCAGCGAACTGCTCGCCCATGGCCTCAGTCGCCGAGCCGGCAAACACGCCATCCACGCCCATGGCGCCGCCGGCGCTCTGCTGCAAACCGCTCAGTGGCGCGAGGGCATCAGAACCGGCACCCCGCGTCGACGTACCGGGCTCCTGCACACGGTCCCGCAAAGTAGCGCCGGCTACAGGGATCGCCTCAACACCTTTGAACATCGAAACGATCGCGTCCTGTGACATGCGCTGAATGCGCTCCGGCATCACATCTTTGGGTGGCATCAGCAGGCTAGGGCTGGACGCCGTAGTGTGATCTCCGGCACTACCCAGCGCTGATTCACTGGCCGCGTCCGCCGCTGCAAGCAGCGCATCACGGCCCGACTTTGTCGGAGCTACAGGCGCTTTCTTGGCTCCCGCATCCAGCACACCGACCAGCGATGCGCCCCCCTCCGAGCTCTGCAGCTTGGCCGGCTTCGGCACCACACCCTCCGCGGGGGTAGTGATGGCCACCGCAGGCGGAGTTACGCCCAGCAATGCCAAGAACGCTGCATCACCAAGTAGCCCTTCCGCTTCATCATCCACGGCAACACCCGTCGCATCACTTTGAAGCGGCACAGCATCGCCCACCAGTGGCAACCCGCTATCCAGCGTGCCCCCGGAAATGAAATTGCCAGCAGGCGCTTCGTCCATACCTTCCAGAATCGCAAAGAAACTGGGCACCGCAGGAGTGCTGGCGGAGCTCTCAGCCGACGCCTTTTTATTCGCCTGGGACGCAGATTCCTTCGCCGGTGTGGGCTGTGCTTTGGGGGCAAGTTCAATCGTCATAGCATTTCACCCTGAAGGTTAAGAGCGCGGGTTCGCGCAAAAAGCTGCGCTGCCATTTCATCCATATCAGCCTGCTCCCGGCGCCGGGCCAAGCGTTCCGCCTCAGCACGCCGCTTGGACAACACCGTTTTCAGCCCAGACAATCGGGATTCCGCGGCCTGCAATTGCTTTTGCACGAGCTCTGCCTGACGGCGCAGGTTGGCGATCACGCCCTCTTGCATCACCATGGCCTGTTGGAGACGCCCACTGAATTGGTAGTGATGCTTCAATAACTCCACGGACAAACCCACCGTGCCATTCCGGACCCAACGCCCGTCGGTATCGCCGGCATACGACCGCAGTTGCTCCAGTTGATCTAACGCTGAGCGCACATTTTGCTGACTCTGGGCCAACTGCTGCACCACCGCGTCACGCTTGCGCTCCGCCAAGGAAATCGCCAGCAGCAAGCCACTTGAGTCACTCATGGCAAGGCCTCTACAGAGGTGCTCATCGCCAGCTCTGCCAGCGTTTGCTCCATGGGTGCCGCCTCAAACATATCCTGCTGCAAAAACTGATGCATGCCGGGTTGCAGTGCAATGGCTTCGTCCAGCATCGGATCAGAGCCCGGCGCATAGGCACCGATTTGCACCAAGTCACGGCCCTTCTGGTACCGAGAATAGAGGCTGCGGAAACGCCGCGCCTGTTCAAAATGCCCGCGATCCACCACGTTGTGCATCACCCGGGAAGCCGACTGCTCCACATCAATAGCCGGATAGTGACCCGACTCTGCCAGGGCACGTGACAGCACAATGTGGCCATCGAGAATGGCGCGCGCAGCATCCGCAATCGGATCCTGTTGGTCATCTCCCTCTGACAGGACGGTGTAAAACGCAGTGATCGAACCCACACCATTCAATCCATTGCCGCTGCGCTCAACCAGTTGGGGCAGCTTGGCAAAGCATGAAGGCGGATACCCCTTGGTAGCGGGTGGCTCCCCAATGGCCAAGGCAATTTCACGCTGTGCCATCGCGTAACGCGTCAGCGAATCCATCAGCAGCAAAACATGCCGGCCTTGGTCGCGGAAATACTCTGCAATCGCAGTGGCGTAGGTTGCCCCCTGCATACGCAGCAAGGGCGGCGCATCTGCCGGCGCGGCAACCACGACCGATCGGGCACGCCCGTCCACGCCCAGAATGTCTTCGATGAATTCTTTAACTTCCCGGCCCCGCTCGCCGATCAAGCCCACCACAATCACATCGGCTTGGGTGTAGCGGGCCATCATCCCCAACAGCACACTCTTGCCCACACCGGAGCCTGCAAACAGCCCCAGTCGCTGGCC
>JAIXVK010000555.1 GCA_027483085.1 Comamonadaceae bacterium
GCGATCAGTCGGCTTACGACGCACTGGTGCGCATGGCGCAAGACTTTTCGCAGCGCTACCCGCTGGTAGACGGCCAAGGCAACTTCGGCTCCCGGGACGGCGACGGCGCCGCAGCCATGCGCTACACCGAAGCCCGCTTGGCCAAAATCACCACGCTGCTGCTCGACGAAATCGACCAGGGCACAGTGGACTTTCAGCCCAACTATGACGGCTCCACTGAAGAGCCCCGCCAACTGCCCGCGCGCCTGCCGTTCAGCCTGCTAAACGGTGCTAGTGGCATTGCTGTGGGCTTGGCCACGGAGATTCCCAGCCACAACTTGCGCGAAGTGGCCGACGCCTGCGTGGCGCTGATTAAAAACGACAAACTGTCAGACGACGAACTCTTCACCCTGATTCCCGGCCCGGATTTCCCTGGTGGCGGTCAGATCATCAGCAGCGCCAGCGACATTGCCGATGCCTATCGCAGTGGCCGCGGCAGCCTCAAGGTGCGCGCGCGTTGGAAGATTGAAGACTTGGCCCGCGGCCAATGGCAGCTGGTGGTGACCGAGCTGCCGCCCGGTGTCAGCAGCCAGCGCGTGTTGGAAGAGATTGAAGAACTCACCAACCCCAAGGTCAAGGCCGGCAAAAAAGCCCTGAGCCAAGACCAAACCCAGCTCAAGGCCAGCATCTTGAGCGTGTTGGATGTGGTGCGTGATGAATCCAACAAAGACGCCATGGTGCGCTTGGTGTTTGAGCCCAAGAGTCGCACAGTCGAGCAGCAGGAGCTGATCACCGCGCTCTTGGCCCACACCAGCCTGGAAACCTCGTCGCCGATCAACCTCACCATGGTGGGGCTGGATGGCAAGCCGGTGCAAAAGTCACTGCGCCAAATGCTCAACGAGTGGATCAGCTTCCGCCAGACCACGATTGAAAAGCGCAGCCGCCACCGCTTGGGCAAGGTGCTGGATCGCATCCACATTCTTGAAGGCCGTCAGACGGTGTTGCTCAACATCGACGAGGTGATTGCCATCATCCGCAACAGCGACGAGCCCAAGGCCGCGCTGATTGCCCGCTTCAACTTGAGCGACCGCCAGGCCGAAGACATTCTTGAAATTCGCCTGCGCCAATTGGCGCGCTTGGAAGCCATCAAGATCGAGCAAGAGCTCTCCGAGCTCCGCACCGAGCAAGGCAAGCTGGAAGAAATCCTAGGCAGCCCCGCTGCACTGCGCCGCTTGATGATCAAAGAGATTGAGGCGGATGCCAAAGTGTTTGCTGACGCGCGCCGCACGCTCATCCAGGCCGAGAAAAAGGCTGTGGCCGAAGTGAAGGTGGTGGACGAGCCGGTGACGATCGTGGTGTCCGAAAAAGGCTGGGTGCGTGCTCGCACCGGTCATGGGCACGAGGCGTCTACCTTCGCCTTCAAGGCGGGTGACGGCTTGTACGGCACCTTCGAGTGCCGCACGGTGGACACGCTGCTCGTGTTCGGCTCCAACGGGCGCATTTACACCGTGCCGGTGTCAGCACTCCCCGGCGGGCGGGGCGATGGCCAGCCGGTCACCACGTTGCTGGAGCTGGAGAGCGGCACGCAAATCCTGTACTACTTCGCCGGCCCGGCCAGCGCGCAGTTGCTGCTGTCCGGCAGCGGCGGCTACGGCTTTATTGCGAGTGTGGAGAACATGACCTCGCGCCAGAAGGCCGGCAAGGCCTTTGTGGGTGTAGGCGAGGGCGAAACCCTGTGTGCGCCGTCTGTGGTGTCGGGTGCGCAAGGCAAGGTCACCGTGGCGGGTACCCCAGCGACGGTGGTGGCGCCTGCTACCCACGTGGCCTGCGCGTCCACCGGCGGGCGCATCCTGACCTTTGAGATCACCGAACTCAAGACCATGACCAACGGCGGCCGCGGCTTGATGCTGATCGACCTGGAAGACAAAGACACCCTAGCCGGCGCTGCCGCCTACACACGCAGCATCCGCATCGACGGCATCGGCCGCGGCGGAAAAGAGCGCGACGAAACCCTGGAAATCCGCAGCCTTAACAACGCCCGCGCAGCGCGTGGCCGTAAAGGCAAAGCGGCGGACTTGGGTTTCAAGCCAAACCGGATTACGCGGGTGGAGTGATGAGTGAGGCAGCCGGGATAGCCGGCTGCTTTGCAGCGGAAGCCGACGTTCAAAAACACCCGATTGGGGGATGTTCAAGCTGGTTTTGAGGCGCAAAAATCGTGAATTCAGTGGCTCACTCCATTACTTACAAAGTGCGGGGATTGTCGGAATTTTTATACCTGTGCAAACGAACATGAATACTTCGGAAATTGAGACTGCGAAAGGCTTTCCAGCGCAATCGGCGCCCAGCTTATCCCGCAGCCTCCAGAATATCCCGCAGGTTTTGCGGCATACATTACGTTAAACCACTAATTACTATGAGTTGCGACTATGGAGTTTGGCCAGCCGAACCACGGCGGACCGACAAAGAGGCAGGCGCGCTTTATACGGCGTTGTGCGAAGGTGATACCACTGGAGTAGCGTCGTCCCCCGCTATAGCGGCCTTTTATGCAGAGTTGACGGCAAAGCACCCTGAAATAGATGATGTGTCTGAGGATCAACTGGACGACACAGATTTGTGCCCTTGGAGTTGTGCCTTTGACCGATCTGAGGGGCACGTCATCATGTGCTGTGTGTGGTCGAAAGCAGACTACGTTGGCACGCATGTTCAAGAACTTGCGTTTAAGCATGGCTTGGCTTTTTACGACCCCCAGTCAGATAGGGTGAGTTACGCGGCATCTGCCGAAGTAAGTCGAAAACCGTGGTGGAAAATCTGGTGATACGTTTTTCGATGTCGTGGTTTAACTGGTTGTTACGCACGGACGCTTGGCTGCGCCCGTGAACTCCAACGTTAACGACTGCTTTCAGCCTTAAGCCGACATCCTTGCCTCCCACAACTTGTTCCTGAATCAATAGCTACTAGCGCATATTCCACCTGCGCTAGAGCTCAATTTCATTAAGAACAAACCCCCACCATCCGCCCCGTCCACTTGCCGTAAAGCTTGACGGGGACTGCCTGGCCGCCGGCGGCGGGCGGCATCATGATGGTGCTGGTGGAGACCAGGTCGATGTCGTAACTGCGGTTGTCGTAGCGGCCGTCCACTTTCATCTGCACTTGGGTGTCGGTAGCGCAGCTGATGGTGCCGCTGATCTTGCCCATGCTCACAGTCAGGCCCTGTACCGAGCATTGCGCCGCTGCAATCTGGCGGCGTGCGTTGCTCTCCCAGTCGGTCGCGTCTTCCTTCGTCAGGCAGCCACGTTTATCGCTCATGGTGCGCCAGTTGGTGCGATCCACTGACAGCTTGGTAACACCCACCCACATGCCGGGGTCGGGGCGGATGTTGTCGCCGGCTTGGGCAAGGGTGCTCAACATGAGCAGGGCGAGGGCGGTGGGGGCGATGCGTGTCATGTGTGCAAGTGCTTCCGGCAAAAAGAAAGCCCGCAGTCTATGGACTGCGGGCTTCAGTGCCCATCCCCCAAACGGGTGATTTACCTTTGGTGACAAGTAC
>JAIXVK010000044.1 GCA_027483085.1 Comamonadaceae bacterium
GCGGGTGTGGATGTGCGTGGCTTCTTTTACTGGAGCCTGATGGACAACTTTGAGTGGGCCTGCGGCTACGACAAGCGCTTCGGCTTGGTGCATGTGGACTACGCCACCCAGCAGCGCACCCTGAAAGACAGCGCCCTGCGCTATCGCGCGTTGATCGCCTGCCAGCGCAAGTTGTGAATGAAAAAAGGCCCCTAGGGCCTTTTTTTAAGTCTGCTTCTTCAGACCTGCCTCAAGCCTGCCATTTGCGGGTGGTCTCACGGACCATCAGCTCCAGCGGGGGCAACTGCACCGCCTCGGCGGGGTAGCCCATCATGTCGAGCAACATGCGGGCCGCATACAGGCCCACCTCATACACCGGCTGGCGCACGCTGGTGAGCGGCGGGGTCATGAAGCTGGAAGTAGGCATGTCGTCAAAGCCCACCAGCGACACGTCGTCCGGCACCCGGATGCCCCGCTGGTAAAGCGCTAGCCGGGCACCGAGCGCGGTATCGTCATTGGCGCAAAAGATCGCGGTGAACGGAACACCACTGTCCATCAAGCGCTGCGCTGCCGCAAAGCCGCCCTTGTCCGTGAAGTTGCCGCGCACCAGCAGGCGCGGGTCGGGCTCCACACCGACCTCCGTGTGGGCTTCGAGGTAACCGAGGTAGCGGCCTTGCGCATCGGCGCGGTTCTCAACACCGGCAATGTGGGCAATGCGGGTGTGCCCCAGCGCCAGCAAATGGCGGGTGGCCAGATAGCCACCGAACTTCTGGTCCACATGGATGGAACGCAGATTGGGCCCTTCCAGATCGCGCTCGGTAATCACCACCGGCTGTTGCTTGGCCACGTCCAGCACATCCGAGTCGGCAATGTCACTGGTCAAGATGATCACGCCATCCACCCGGCGCGAGGTCAAGAGCTTGAGGCTGGCGACGTCGGTCTGGGCATTCCAGTGGCCGCTCACGATGATGGGGGAATGGCCGCTCGCCTCCAGCCCCACCTCGATACCTTTGAGTGCACGCGAGTAAAACTGGCTCTCAATCGACTGGGTGAGCACCCCCACCGTCATGGTGATGCCGGTCTTCAGGCTGCGCGCAAAGATGTTGGGGCGGAACTTGAGCTGGGCGATCGCCGACTCGACGGCTTCGCGCTTGGCGGGTGCCACCTTGGCGGTACCGTTCAATATGCGGGATACCGTGCTCGGCGACACCCCGGCCACACGGGCGACCTCCAGCAGGGTCACAGGTTCGTTGCTGAGCGGGGTAGCGGTATCAGGGGTGAGGGGCATGCAATATCGGGCGCGGAAGGGGTGCGCCGGAGTTTATGCGATGCCCCGTTCCGGGCTGTGGGGTAAAACCCGCCTCAGTTGGCGAACGCCGCAATACCGGTTTGGGCACGGCCCAAGATCAGGGCGTGGATATCGTGGGTGCCTTCATAGGTGTTGACCACCTCGAGGTTCACCAAGTGGCGGGCTACCCCGAACTCGTCGCTGATGCCGTTGCCGCCCATCATGTCGCGAGCCATGCGCGCAATGTCTAAGGCTTTGCCGCAGGAGTTGCGTTTGAGGATGGAGGTGATTTCCACCGCCGCCGTGCCTTCGTCTTTCATGCGACCCAGGCGCAGGCAGCCTTGCAGACCCAATGCGATTTCGGTTTGCATGTCAGCCAACTTTTTCTGGATCAGCTGGTTGGCAGCCAAGGGGCGGCCGAACTGCTTGCGGTCCAGGGTGTATTGGCGGGAACGGGTCCAGCAATCTTCAGCCGCACCCAAAGCCCCCCATGCGATGCCATAGCGCGCACTGTTCAAGCAGGTGAACGGGCCTTTGAGGCCGCGGATCTCGGGGAAGGCGTTTTCTTCGGGTACGAACACGCCGTCCATCACGATCTCGCCCGTGATGCTGGCGCGCAGACCCACCTTGCCGTGGATGGCCGGAGCCGACAGGCCCGCCATGCCTTTTTCCAGCACAAAGCCACGAATAGGCCCGACAGCACCGGCCTCGCTGACCTCTTTGGCCCACACCACGAACACGTCGGCAATCGGGCTGTTGCTGATCCACATCTTGCTGCCGCTGAGCTTGTAGCCGCCGGGCACTTTCTGGGCACGGGTCGCCATGCTCTGGGGGTCGGAACCGTGGTCGGGTTCGGTCAGGCCGAAACAACCGATCCATTCGCCGGTGGCCAGTTTGGGCAGGTACTTCTGGCGCTGGGCCTCGGTGCCGAACTCGAAAATGGGCACCATCACCAACGAGGACTGCACACTCATCATGCTGCGGTAGCCGCTATCGACCCGCTCGACTTCACGGGCGATCAGGCCATAAGCCACGTAGTTCAGGCCGGGGCCGCCGTATTGCTCGGGAATCGTGGGGCCCAAGAGACCTAACTCACCCATTTCGCGAAAGATGGCGGGGTCGGTGCTGCCGTCACGGAAAGCTTGGGTCACGCGGGGGAGCAATTTGTCCTGGCAGTACGCAGCGGCTGCATCGCGCACCATGCGCTCGTCATCAGAGAGTTGGCTATCCAGCAAAAAAGGGTCTTGCCAATTGAAGGCGGCGTGGCTCATGGAGTGCTCCGGCAGATAAAAGGAATGGCGGGATCGTAGCCCCTGCACCCTGCCTGTGCAAGCAAGCGTTTTGCACACAGGCATGCATTTAATTCATTTTTAAATCCGAAAAAACCCGATTTTTGACGCTTTGGCGTGGATGTATTGCGCATGATGCATACCTATGACATAGTGCGCGCCAATTTGGAGAGCAATTCCATGAGCAACACCACGACAACAGCACCTGAAGTGCGCAAGCCGGTCACCATCTTTGGCCCGGATTTTCCTTTCGCATTTGACGACTGGATCGCCCACCCCGAGGGGCTGGGCCAGCTACCCGCACATCGGCTCGGCGAAGAAGTCGCCATCGTCGGTGCCGGCATGGCCGGCATGGTCGCCGCCTACGAGCTGATGAAGCTGGGCCTCAAGCCGGTGATTTACGAAGCGTCCAAGATGGGCGGGCGGCTGCGTTCGCAAGTATTTGAAGGTACGCAAGACGTAGTGGCGGAACTGGGCGGCATGCGCTTTCCAGTCTCGGGCACGGCGTTCTACCACTACGTTCACCTACTGGGCCTGGAGACCCGGGACTTCCCCAACCCCTTGACGCCCGCCTCGGGCAGCACGGTCATCGACCTGGAGGGCAACACCCACTACGCGCGCAGCCTGCAAGACCTGCCCCCTATCTTCAAGGAGGTGGCAGACGCTTGGGCGCAAGCACTGGAAGACGATGCCCGCTTCAGCGACATGCAAAACGCGATCCGCAACCGGGATGTGCC
>JAIXVK010000532.1 GCA_027483085.1 Comamonadaceae bacterium
GGCTTTGATTCCGATGCCGGCGCAACGCCTGAACTTTTCGGCAGACGCGCTGTTTGGTTTCGATCAATCGGTTCTCGGGCCGAATGGCACCGCCATGCTGGACGGCTTGGCCGTAGAGCTCAGTGGCAGCACGTTTGATGCAATCCACGTGCGGGGCTATACCGATCGCGTTGGCAGCACGGCGTACAACCAGAAGCTGTCATTGCGCCGCGCCACTGCAGTCAGCGACTACCTGGTGAGCAAGGGCGTGGCACCTGCGAGCATTCAGGCTTATGGTGAAGGCGAGTCCAACCCGCTCACTGCCTTGGCCGATTGCCCTGGTGGAAAGCGGGCGGCGTTGATTGCCTGCTTGCAGCGGGATCGCCGGGTCGAGGTTGACGTGCAAGGCACCAAGGCCGCAGTGCGTTAAGGCAGCCTGCGCAAAGGCTGCCGCCTCCGGGGCAATGACAGTTGCCCCGGAGGCCCTATGCTGTGCTGCGCTTTAAGTGGCCCAAGGGCAGCTCGGTGCTGCTCTTGATGCGCCCCAGCACAATATTGGACCGAATGCTGCCGACACCCTGAATCCTGGTCAGGCGGCGCAACACCTGCTCGGAGAGCACCCCCAGATCGGCAGCCACGATTTGCAGGATGTAGTCCGACTCACCGGCGACCGAGTAACACTCCAACACTTCGGGGAAAGCGGCAATCTCCCGCTCAAAAGCCAAGCCCTCATCACCGCTGTGTCGTGTGAGTGTCACGTAGCTGATCGCGCGAACGCCCAGGCCAATGGCCTGCGGCTCCAGCAGCGCCACATAGCGCCGGATGATGCCGGCCGCCTGCAGCCGCTGCACCCGCCGGCTGACTTGGGACGCCGACAAATGCACCTGCTCCCCGATTTGCTGGTGGGTGGCGTGCGAATCTCGCTGCAGTGCAGCAAGAAGGCTGATATCAAAGCTATCAAGCAACGAATCTTCGTCTTTAATCATCTTCATGCACAAATTATGCATGTGGCTGGGCGTAGTCCCGCTAATTTGCATACCCTTTGCAGGCAGGTTTGACCACAATTAACGCTTTCAAAACAGCGTTCGAGGAGCAGCACCATGACCACTACCAACACCAGCGGAGCGAGCGGAGATTTGTTCGAGAACCCGATGGGCCTGATGGGCTTCGAATTTGTGGAATTCGCCTCTCCGGTAGCGGGCGTGATCGAGCCGGTGTTTGAACGCATGGGCTTTACGCTGGTGGCCAAGCACCGCTCCAAAGACGTGGTGCTATACCGCCAGGGCGATATCAATTTCATCGTGAACCGCGAGCCCAAAAGCGTGGCCGGCTACTTTGCCGCCGAGCACGGCCCGAGCGCCTGCGGCATGGCATTCCGTGTGAAGGATTCCCACCACGCTTACAACCGCGCACTCGAGCTGGGTGCTCAGCCGGTGGAACTGCGCCCAGGCCCGATGGAGCTAAACCTGCCCGCCATCAAAGGCATTGGCGGCGCGCCCTTGTATCTGATTGATCGTTTTGAAGACGGCAAGTCGATTTACGACATCGACTTTGAATTCATCGAGGGTGTGGATCGTCATCCGGTGGGCCATGGCTTGAAGCTCATCGACCACTTGACCCACAACGTCTACCGTGGCCGCATGGCCTTTTGGGCCGACTTTTATGAGCGCTTGTTCAATTTCCGCGAAATCCGTTATTTCGACATCAAGGGCGAGTACACCGGCCTGACCTCCAAGGCCATGACCGCGCCGGACGGCAAGATCCGCATCCCCTTGAATGAAGAGTCCCGCCAGGGCGGCGGCCAGATCGAGGAATACCTGATGCAGTTCAACGGCGAGGGCATTCAGCACATCGCGCTGATTTGTGACGACCTGGTGAGCACCGTGGACAAGCTGGCCATGGCTGGTGTGCCCCTGATGACGGCTCCTAACGACGTGTACTACGAGATGCTGGAAGGCCGCCTGCCCGGACACGGCCAGCCGGTGGCAGAGTTGCAGAGCCGCGGTATTTTGCTGGATGGCAGCACTGAGGGCGGGCAGCCGCGCTTGCTGCTGCAAATCTTTTCGCAAACCCAGCTCGGCCCGGTGTTTTTTGAGTTCATCCAGCGCCGTGGCGATGAGGGCTTCGGCGAAGGCAACTTCAAGGCCTTGTTTGAGTCACTGGAGCGCGACCAGATGCGCCGTGGCGCACTCGAGGTGGCATAAGTTCGACAGCACGCGACCCGAGGAGACCCCATGAAAATAGAACGCATCCACCACGTGGCCTACCGCTGCAAAGACGCCAAAGAAACCGTGCTCTGGTACCAGAAGATGCTGCACATGGACTTTGTCCTGGCGATTGCCGAAGACCTGGTGCCCAGCACCAAAGCGCCTGACCCGTACATGCACGTCTTTTTGGATGCAGGGCAGGGCAATGTGCTGGCCTTCTTTGAGTTGCCCACCCAACCCCCTATGGGCCGCGACCCGAATACGCCCGCCTGGGTGCAACACATCGCCTTCAAGGTGAAAGACCGGGCCGAGTTGCTGGAGTTCAAAGCCCACCTCGAAGCCCAAGGCGTGGATGTGTTGGGCGTGACCGATCACGGCATGTTCCACAGCATCTACTTCTTCGACCCCAACGGCCACCGGCTGGAGCTTTCTTGCCCGGATCCCGACGAACAAGCCAAGCTGGCGCAAATGGATAAGGTGAAGTGGGCCATGTTGGAGGAGTGGAGCGTGACCAAGCGCGCGCCCAAACACGCCGCCTTTTTGCACGCTAACGAATTTGGAGCGAAAGCATGAGCGCAGTGCCCCATGGCTTGGATGCCACCCACGCACCCGACACGCAAAGCTGGGTCGAGTCCGCCAACGCGCCGGACACTGACTTCCCCATCCAGAACTTGCCATTCGGCCGCTTCCGCCACAACGAGTTGGAGCCTTGGCAAATCGGCGTGGCCATTGGCGACCGCGTGTTGGACCTGCACGCCACCGGCCTGATCGACCACAACGACATGCACCGCCTGATGGCCGCACCGGTGGCCCAGCGCCGCGCTTTGCGGCTGGCGATTTGGGAAGGCCTGCGCGAGGGCTCCGCCCTGCAAAAAGTCTGGGCCGATGCACTCTTGCGCCAGACCGAAGTCGAGCTGGGCCTGCCCTGCGAGGTGGGCGACTACACCGACTTCTACACCGGCATCCACCACGCCACCACGGTGGGCAAGCTGTTCCGCCCCGACAACCCGCTGCTACCCAACTACAAATGGGTACCCATCGGTTACCACGGCCGGGCCAGCAGCATAGCCGCCAGCGGCCAGCAGTTTCACCGCCCAAGGGGCCAAACGCTCAAGCCGGGTGCCACGGTGCCGGATTTCGGGCCCAGTGCGCGGATCGACTATGAGCTTGAACTCGGGGTTTGGGTCGGCATGGGTAATGCTTTAGGCGCTCCTGTTTCTATAGCGGATGCAGAAGAGCACGTCTTCGGCCTCACGCTGCTCAACGACTGGAGCGCACGCGATGTGCAGGCTTGGGAATACCA
>JAIXVK010000362.1 GCA_027483085.1 Comamonadaceae bacterium
CATGGGCATCCAGGGGCTGATGATTTCATACAGCCCGCCACTCAGCTCCACGGGTAGCACGCCGCCCGAGGCGGACAGCTGGACCGCCAGAAACACCATGGCAAACACCTTGCCGGCGTCACCCATGGTGCGCGACAAAAACAGCACGATCATCAAAAACGACATGCCCGCAACCCCGAGGCAAGTTGCAAAAGCCGCGATGTTGTGCACCGGAACATGCAGACCCCAAGTCACCGTTGCACCCAACAGCGCTGCCTGCAGCGCCACCACGAGGATGGGCACGCTGACCTTGCCTATGAACTTTGCCGGAGGCGAGAATTTTTTCGCATGCCGAGGTAACACCCGGATATGAATCAAAAACGCTGCTACTCCTGCACCCAACCACAGGGCGGCGGGGATCACATTGGGCGCAAACCCGCTGCCACTGTTACCCACCACGGCATCGATTTCCATGATCGGCTTGACCGAGTTGGCCAGTCCTTCCGGGCTGCCATCAGGGGTATCGATCGAGGCGGGTAAGGAGTTGGCCAGCAGCACCAAGCCCGAGGACAGGGCTTGGCTTCCCGCCTTCAGTTTTTGCAGCCCCTCCGACAAGTCTCCCGCTCCATGGCTGAGCTGCGAGCTGCCGCTCGCCAGTTCGTCGAGCTGGCTGTCCTCAGGGAGCTTGGTCACCGCTTGGCGGATGGCTCCGGTCATGGTGCGCATGCCGGTTGTCAGCGTGCCCACACCCGCACTCAAACGTGTGGCGCCATCTGCCAGTTTTTTCTGCGCATCAGCGGCTGTGCGAATGCCATCGTCCAATTGATTGAGCCCGCCTGCCAGTTGGCCCACGCCGTCCTTGACACGCGTCGGTAGCAACAGGCTGTCGTCGGCTTCTGTCTTGAAGCCCATGGCACCTTCCAGCAGCTTGTGGCTGCCGCCCTGCAATTCATCCATGCCCTTGCTGAGGTCGGTGTGTCCGTTGGCCAGCGCCTCGGCCCCGGCTTTAAGCCGGTTTAGCTCAGAGTTGGGTGGACGTTTGGAGTCCAGGGTTCGCAGTCCGTTGCCGAGCTGCTTGAAACCATCGGTGGCCTGATTGACGCCTGCATTGAGCTTGACCGAGCCGTTAGACAGTGCACGCCCGGCGGTGGCCGCCTGGTTGGCCCCGGCCTGGAGATCTGCCGCACCGGTGCGCAGCGCATCTACCCCCGCGCGCAACTCGTCCACACTGCGCTGTGAGCCTGCGGCGTTGGTCAGCACCATGGACCACCGGCGCTCGTTCAGGCTTTCGTTGACCTCGTGGCCCAGTTCGTTGGCAAACTGTTTGGCGATGGCGGCTGTCTGGAAGTTATTGCCCTCGGAGGCATACACCACCAGCTTGCCGCCACCCGGTTGTGCACCGGGTACCGCGTTGGAGCTGAAATCTTTCGGGATGATGAGCGCGAATGCGGCCCGGCCCATGCGGACATCCTGCCGCGCTTGTTCGGAGTCGTCGTAATTCACATAGCCGAAGCGCGCACTCCGCCCGAGCTTGTAGACCACTTGCGCACCCACGTTGAACACACGGTCCTGGTAGTGCACACCCTCGTCCAGGTTCACCACCGCAACCTTCAGTGCCTGGCTGTGGGACCCGGGGTCCCACACACTGGTGAGGTAGATCGCGGCATACACCGATGGCAGCACTGCCACCACCACCACGGCGAGCAGCATTTTGGGGTAACGCAGCAGCAACAGCATTTCGTGTCGCGCCACGTAGCGCACTTGGCTTGCAAAATTTCTCATGGCTGCTTGGGTGTGTAAGGGCGGGCCGGAGCAGGCGCCCAGTCCGCCGGTGCTACGGTTTTGGCCACCACAGGGTCGGCAATGTACTGAGGCGACATGATCTGTACCCCGAAAGTATTGAAAACATCCTGGATGTTGGCGTGCAACGCACTCAACACCTCCGCCCGCGGGCGGGGCTCCTCGGGGATGGCCTGGCATACCAGCCGGTACACCGGGTACCAGTCGGACAGCTCGGTCTGGAACACCTGGGGCGCCGGGTGCGCCTGAATGCCTTCAGTGCGCAGCGCCGCGTCAATCAGCATGGCGTGCACCTGGCGCCACGGTGTGTCGTAGCCGATGGTGACGGTGGTGTCCACCACGTAGCCCGGGCCATTCACGGTCCGCGAGTAGTTTTTGGTGGTGCTGGCGAGCACGCTGCTGTTGGAAATCGTGAGCTCTTCACCCAGCCCGGTCCGGATACGGGTTGCAAACATGCCGATATCGGTCACGGTGCCTTCCTGGTCCGCAATCCGCACGTACTCGCCTTTGCGGTAGACGCGGCCATAGGTCAATATCAAGCCACTGGCCGCTTGCCCGACCAGGTTGGACGCGCCCAGTGAAATCATCAACCCGACCAGCACCGAGAGTCCTTTGAAGGCTTCAGTGCCCGCACCCGGCAGATAAGGGTAGGCCATGGCCAAGGCAAACAGCCAGACCAGCACCTTGCTGATGCGGCGGGTCGGCACCGCCACATCGGCATCCAGCCATGACAGGGTGTGCTCGTCTTCCAGAACCCGGTCAAAAAAACGATCCAGCCCCCGGGTGAGCAGGCGCGCCAGATAAAAAATTACCACCGCCGTAAACAGGCCCGGTATGGCTTGAATCACCGCGTTTCCTGCTTTGCCCGCAAACCCCAGCAAGTAACCGTTCAGGGCCTCACCCCACGCGCGGGTAAAAGGAAAACGTTGCAGCACAAAGCTCAGCCACTCATAGGCAATCAGCGCTTGCAGCAGGCGCAGCAGCACGGTCATGCCGGTGCGCACGGTGCCCACGGCGCGATTCCGGTTGAGCAGGCTGATGCCGCCCAGCTGCAAGCGGGTGGCGTGCTCGGCGGACAGCTGTAGCAGCCGTTTTCCGGCGGCAATGTGCAGCCGCTTCAGCGCGGCCCACAGCGCAATGGCCACTGCAGTAGCGCCGGCTACCCAGGCGAATGCGCGGGCTAAGGCATCGAGGTCCCGGCTTTCGCGGCTTTGGGCAATGGCCGCCTCCAAGGCGCGCTGGGCTCTGAGGGCGGTGGCCTCCAGCGTGTCGCGCGCACTGATGTCGACTTCAGCCGGCGTCACCACAAAGGTGGTGGCGCCATCTATCTGGATCAGGATGCCCATGGTGTCCGGCTTCTGGCTCACCAAGTGGGGGCCGGCTTGTGCCAGTTGGGCCTGCAAGCGGGTGTGCGCGCGCTGGGCACGGTCTTCGGCCGAGATGCCTGCCATCTCCCCGCGAAAAGTGATCAGGTTGCGGTTGTAAAACGTCAGCGCAGCATCGGGGCTGGTGGGCTGCTGTACCGCAGGCCCTGAAGGCCCGGCAACTTGTGCCAAGGCATTGCCCGACAACAGGGACAGCGAGAGCCACAGTAACAACAAAAT
Organism: Comamonadaceae bacterium; assembly: GCA_027483085.1. Classification (GTDB taxonomy): domain Bacteria; phylum Pseudomonadota; class Gammaproteobacteria; order Burkholderiales; family Burkholderiaceae_C; genus Allorhodoferax. Next base: position 3,384 of record JAIXVK010000362.1, read on the forward strand.
TTTCATGGGTAGCAGCGATCTAAGTCAGACCCACTATACCCATACCAGCCCTTCCTTTAGTGGGGCCGGCTTTCCTTTACATGGTGTAGCGGCGCAATTGCCGCCGGTCCCACCAATCCTTGAGCCAGTGCCAGGCACGCCCTGCCGCGCTATACCGCCCCCAAGCCATAACCGCCTGTTGTGAACCCCCAAACAACAGCTGAAAGCCTGCTCCCGGCTGCCGGGCGGTGGCGGGTAAGCGCGCGCCGCGCGCTACGGCTTGAAGATGGCGCAGCAGGGACGTCGAGTCACCCTTGGCGACCCACACCTGCGGATGGCTGCTGCTGCGCGAGTAGCCGTCGGTGGCCGCTTGGCCGTCAGCATTCAACGCAAGTCCACTGGCGGCCAGCCAAGCGTGTGGCAGGTGTTGCAAGGCCAGCAGCGGCACATCGCACGCGAGCTGCGCGCCGCACCCTAAGTGCACCGCGCTGGCATCGATTTTGAGCGCCGTGTCGTGTAACACCGTGATGCGCTGTGTCTTGAGTCGTTGTAGTAATCGGATGGTGCCCGCGGTGGCGAGCGGGGTACCGGCTGGAGCCGGCAGCATCAATACCGTGACGACGCAGGACGGTAGGCGCTGTTGCATCGCCAGCGCCAATTCCAGCGCAGCCGGGTGGTCGCCGATGACTGCTAAGCGCAAGGCTTTTTTCGCAGCCAATTCGGACACCCCTTGCCAGCGTTGGGCCCAAGTTTCCAGCGGGTAGACGCAGAGGCCGAATTTTCCTGCCCCGGGTATCGTTTGCTCCAACTGCTCGTTGTGATGCGCAGGGGCGACATTGATCGAAAGCCACTCGTAGTGTTGTGAGCTGCCGTCGCCGAGTGCCAGCGTTTGCTGCCCGGCATCCAGCGACACGGGCTGTTGTTGCAGCCAGCGGAAGCCCGCACGCTTCACCAAAGGCTCTAACGGGATGGTGCAGTCTTCTTGCTGATAGTCGCCGGCAACCAGGCCCGGCCCCATGGCGGGGTGAACCACATGGGTCTCGGCGGCCACCAGCGTTACCTGTACCTCGGGCAAGGGCTTGCGAGCCAGCGTGTGCAGGAGTTGCAGGTGCGCCATGCCCGCGCCCAGCAGCACCAACTGCCGGGGTTGATTGCGATGCGCTTCGGGCGATAGGTGTGTGTCTGCTGGGTCTGGGCGCTGCACTGCGGGTGCGTTCATGCCGCTATTGTTTCATGAGCTGCAGGCGGTTCACAAAACCGAGGCTGGTGCCGCCGGTGTTGTCGGCATCCGCGCCGGTCACGATGGCGAGCAAGGGCGGGACGGTGTCTGTCTCGTTGCCGAAGGCGGCCAGAAAATCTGCCTGCAGATCCCGCTTGTGAGGGACCCAACGGCCGAGCGCGTCGCCGTTGCCATTCAG
>JAIXVK010000017.1 GCA_027483085.1 Comamonadaceae bacterium
AGCTATGAAAACCGCATCCGCTTCGCGCTGGAGATCGTGCGCAAAACGCGCACGCTCGTGGGCGCCAACTTCATCATCATCTTCCGCCTCTCCATGCTGGACTTGGTGGAAGGCGGCTCTACCAAAGAAGAAGTGGTGCAGCTGGCGCAAGCGCTGGAAGCCGCTGGCGTCACCATCCTGAACACCGGTATCGGCTGGCACGAAGCCCGCATTCCCACTATCGCCACCAAGGTGCCGCGCGCAGCGTTTGCCTGGGTCACCGAGCAACTCAAAGGCAAGGTGAAGATTCCGCTGATTGCCACCAACCGCATCAACACACCTGGAGTGGCCGAGCAAATCCTCAGCAGCGGCCAGGCAGACATGGTGAGCATGGCACGCCCCTTCCTGGCCGACCCGTTGTTTGTGCAAAAGGCAGCCGAGGGCAAGGCCGACCAGATCAACACCTGCATCGGCTGCAACCAGGCCTGCCTGGACCACACCTTTGGCGGCAAGATCACCAGCTGCCTGGTGAACCCGCGCGCCTGCCACGAGACACTGATGGTGGACAGCCCCGCCCCCAGCAAAGAACGCATTGCCGTGGTGGGCGCAGGCCCCGCCGGTTTGGCCTTCTCCACCGAAGCGGCCAAGCGCGGCTTTGAGGTAACGCTGTTTGACGCTGCCAGCGAAATCGGTGGCCAGTTCAACGTGGCCAAACAAGTGCCCGGCAAAGAAGAGTTCTACGAAACCCTGCGTTACTTCGGCAAGCAGATTGAGCTGACCGGCGTGAAGCTGCAGCTGAATCAAAAAGTCAGCGCACAAGACCTGACAGCCGCCGGCTTCAAGCACGTGGTGCTGGCCACCGGCGTCACACCGCGCATGCCCGAGATTGAAGGCATCACTCACCCCAAAGTGCTGGGCTACCTGGACGTGCTGCGCGACAAGAAACCCGTGGGCAAAACCGTGGCGCTGATTGGCGCAGGCGGCATCGGCTTTGACACTGCCGAGTTCTTGCTGCACGAAGGCACCAGCCCTAGCCTGGACCAAGCCAAGTTCTTTGCCGAGTGGGGTGTGGACACCAGTTACGCCAGCGCTGGTGGCTTGAAGCCCGCGCACATTGAGAAGACACCACGCAAGGTCTACCTGCTGCAACGCAAGACCAGCAAAGTGGGCGACGGCCTGGGCAAGACCACAGGCTGGATTCACCGCACCTCACTTAAGAACCGCGAAGTAGAGATGATCAACGGCGTGACCTACCGCAAGGTGGACGACGCCGGCCTGCACATCACCGTAGGCGACAAAGACATGGTGCTGCCCGTGGACAACGTGGTGGTCTGTGCAGGCCAGGACCCGCAGCGCACGCTGCAGGCTGATCTGCAAGCCGCAGGCGTGAATGTGCACCTGATAGGCGGCGCCGATGTGGCTGCCGAGCTGGATGCCAAGCGCGCCATCAAGCAAGGCACCGAGCTGGCGCTGGCATTTGGTGCTGTGCCCGCCCAAGCTGCGGAAGCAGGCGCTGCCCCTACGCTGGCCCAAACCCTGCCCGCACCGGTGGCCGCCAGCCTCAAGCTGTGGCACCAGATGATTGCCGAGAACAACTTGGCCGAGCTGCCCACCATCCTGCACCGCAAGGCCGTGTTCCGCTCGCCCATGGCGCACACGCCCTACCCCAGCGCGCAGGCCGTGCAAGTCATCTTGACCAACGTGGTGCAGGTGTTTGAAGACTTCCAATACCACCGCGAACTGGCTAGTGCTGATGGTCTGAGCCTGGTGCTGGAGTTCAGCGCCAAGGTGAACGGCAAAGAGCTCAAGGGCATCGACATGGTGCAGTTCGACGCCGAGGGCAAGATCACCGATTTTGAAGTGATGGTGCGCCCCATGAGCGGCCTGCAGGCCTTGGGCGACGAGATGGGCAAGCGTCTGGCGCCCTATATGGCCATGATGAAGCCAGCCAAGACCTGAAGGTTGGAATCATCAACACTATAAAAATAATAGCTGCTCGCGCAAATTCCACCTACGCTAGCGGCCTATTTGGCACATAAAAGGAGACACACATGAAGTTTGAAACCCTGAACGTCACGCTGGACGCGCACATTGCCACCATCCGCCTGAACCGCCCCGACAAAGCCAACGCCATGAACGCCACCATGTGGCAGGAAATCCGCCAGGCTTTTGAGTGGGTGGACCGCACGCCCGAGGCGCGAGTGGCGGTGTTGCAGGGCGAAGGCAAGTTGTTTTGCGCGGGCATCGACCTGCAAATGATGATGGGCATAGGCCCGCAGATCGCCAACGACTGCGACGGCCGCATGCGCGAGAGCCTGCGCCGCATGATTCTGGATATGCAAGACACGCTCACCAGCCTGGAACGTTGCCGCAAACCGGTGCTGGCGGCCATTCATGGCGGCTGCATCGGAGGTGGTATCGACTTGGTCACCTGCGCCGACATGCGCTACGCCAGCGCCGATGCGTTCTTCACCATCAAGGAGATCGACATCGGCATGACTGCCGACGTGGGCACCCTGCAGCGTTTACCGAAGCTGGTGGGCGACGGCATCACCCGCGAGCTGGCCTACACCGGCCGCAAGATGGACGCAACTGAAGCCAAGAGCATCGGCCTGGTGAACCGCGTATTTGAAAGCCGCGAGGCGCTCTACGCCGGTGTGCAAGAGATTGCGGCCACGATTGCGGCCAAGTCGCCCCTGTCGATCCGCGGCACAAAGGAAATGATCACCTACGCCCGCGACCACAGCGTGGCCGACAGCCTGAACTACATCGCTACTTGGAACGCAGCCATGCTGATGAGTAAGGATCTGACCGAGGCGATGACTGCGAACATGCAGAAGCGGGCGCCGGTGTTTAAAGACTGAGCTTCTTATCGCGCTTTTGTCTTTGCTGGGCTCGCAGCAGGCTGGGGGTACGTACCTCCGCTCGTGTCCCCCGCCCGCTTTGCGGGCTCCTCCTTGACCTCGCTGCGGTACGCACCCCCAACCTGCTGCTGCGAAGTGAGGCCAGGTGAACTTATCGTGGTTCGCAAGTCAGGTCACTTGAGAGGTGGGGCGGCAGGCTGTTTTCGCAACGTACCTCTAACCATCCGCGCAGGATCAGGCGGGCTGGGCGTTTTGCGTAGGTCAAGGAGGAGGCCGAAGGCCGGGGGACACGTAGCAAAACGTCCGGCCCGCCTGATCCCCCCGCAAATACCGACCCGAAGCACAGCCCGACTAAAATCACCGGTCCCTCTGTGAAAGTCGATTCCCCATGCCCCGCCAACTATTCGTTACCACCGCCCTCCCCTACGCCAACGGCAACTTCCATATCGGTCAC
>JAIXVK010000198.1 GCA_027483085.1 Comamonadaceae bacterium
GCTCCTGCGGCATTTGATGTTGTGACCTGTATGGAAATGTTGGAGCACGTGCCTGACCCGGCCTCTGTGGTGATGTCGTGCGCACAGATGGTCAAACCGGGTGGGTGGGTGTTTTTCTCGACCTTGAACCGCAATCCTATGTCGTTCATTCAGGCGATTGTGGGGGCTGAGTATGTACTTAAGCTCCTGCCCAAAGGAACCCACGAATACGCCAAAATGATTCGCCCTAGCGAACTGGCGCACTTTTGCCGGGCAGCCGGTTTGGACCTAAAAGCCACCAAAGGACTTGGGTACAACCCCATTACCGGTAAATATTCACTGAACAACAGTACGCAGGTCAACTATTTGTTCGCTACCCACAGGCCTTTCGAATGACCTTGCGTACATCGCGCGGCAACATCAAGGCCGTTCTCTTTGACTTGGATGGGACGCTCATCGACAGCGCTCCGGATTTAGGTGCCGCAGCAGACAAGATGCGCACGGATCGTGGCCTCGCATCTCTGCCCGATGAGGCCTACCGCCCTATGGCCGGTGCCGGTGCCCGTGGCATGCTGCAAGTCGCATTTGGCTTAACGCCGGAAGCGCCTGATTTTGCGGAAATGCGTGAGGAGTTTTTCCAAAACTACGAGAAAAGCATGACCGCGCGCACCTATGTGTTCGCCGAGGTTCAGACACTGCTTGAGCACATCAGTGCTGCCGGGTGCCTGTGGGGTGTGGTGACCAACAAGTCAAAGCGGTTTTCCGAGCCACTGGTCACCCAGTTGCCTTTGTTCTCCGCCGCTTCGGTGGTGATCAGTGGGGACACCACACCGCATGCCAAACCGCACCCCGAGCCATTGTTAGAAGCTGCCCGGCGACTTGGGCTAACGCCCGCTGATTGCATTTATGTAGGCGATGACGAGCGAGACATCCAAGCTGCTCGCGCGGCTGGCATGTTCTCTGTTGCTGCATGCTATGGCTATTTGGGAGCTCAAGCCGACACAGGCAAATGGGGCGCAGACATTGAAATTAAATCACCCCTAGAACTCTTGCAATCTCTCACAACCGCCTAAAATAGAAAACGAGGGGCTGCACTGGTTTCGACACGGGTTCGGACGCGCAGCAGGGCATGTCGAGCTGAGTGCGCTCGTAAAACAGATTCAAACAAACTAACTGCAAACGACGAACGTTTCGCACTCGCCGCTTAATTGCGCGTGAGGCTCACAACAGCAAGCCGATAGGCTGGGCAAGGGTAGCGCAAGCTGTCCAGGCTGTGGGCTAATTTCATTCGGCTGGACTTGCCTTGGGTGACTTAGGGCAAGTCAAGACAATAGGTTACTGGCGTCTTGCATAGCGTGCCACTGCGCGATGTAAGGTGCGAGATCCAAATCAGATGGCTACACATGTAGAACTGTTCGAAGAAGGCTTGTGGACGGGGGTTCAAATCCCCCCAGCTCCACCATAATGTGAAATCCCAACCCTTATCCGGTTGGGATTTTTTTTGCCCGTTCCCCCTGTGTTAGCGCGGTTTCCGCCTCTTGCCTCTTGAGCACAGCCCTCCGGAAGTCGCCGTTCCAGGCGCGCATTCCGCCGTTTTTCTCTCTCTGTTCTCTGTTGCCCTCTTGAGCATTCAAGGCCCGAAGTCGTGGATTGACGCGGGTTTGCGGGCCGTCGGTTTGCTTCTTCGCTTGCTCTAGCGGGCGCGACCGAGACAGCGAAAGACACAAAAAACCGCCTTGCGGCGGCGTGTCGGTGCGGCACGGATGTCAGCGCGAGCCTGCCACCAGCGCCTCACGTTGGGCCAGCCAGGACGCCGACAACCTGCCGCGCAGCAACTGGCTGACGCCCACATCGAGGCGTCCCAGGGCGATGGCTTCGATCAAGTCGGGGGCCAGTTGTGCCAGTCGGCTCATCTTGCTCGCTTGGCCGAGGTCGATGCCTTCGGCCGCCGCGATCTCGGTCATCGAACTGAACCGTCCTTCGTCCAGCAGGCGCTGCCAGTGGTGCGCGAGACCGAGCGCCCGCATCAAGGGGGTGTCCTGCGCCATCTCGCGCACCTGCCGCTCGCGGCGGGCCTCGTCCAGGAACTCCTGCGGCGCGTCCAGCGGCGTGATGACCTGCTTTTTCAGGCCCCGGCGCACCAGTGTCCAGGGCAGGAAGGTTTCCATCTGCACGCCGCCAGCGGGCAGCGGCGTCTGATAGGTCACCGGGTCGCCCTTGGGGTGGCCGCGATGCTTCTTGCTCATGCCTCCTCCTCAAAACTGGCCATGAGCTGACGCTGGGCGTGCCAGTCGACCATCAGGCGGTTTCGCTGAAACCACATCAGCGTTAGCCGCCGTGGCTGCTTGCCCGCCATGAACTGCTCGATGATGTCGGGGGCCAGCAGGGTCAGACGCAGCAGTTCGTTTACCACCGAGTGGTGCAGCTTCTCGGCGCGGGCGATGGCCGACCCGCTCTGCATCGCGCCGGTGTCCAGCATGTGCTGCCAGTAGAAGGCGCGTGCCACACCGTCGAGCAGGGTCACGTCGTGGACGCTGCGCTCGTCGGTGGCCACGCGCTGGACGCCCCGGCGTCGGAACGTCAGGGGCACAAAGGTTTCCATCGACTCGTCCATCAGGCTTCAACCTCCAGCAGTTCGGCACCGATGCTGTCCGGGGCAAACTCCGCGATCAGCGCGTTCCAACCCA
>JAIXVK010000218.1 GCA_027483085.1 Comamonadaceae bacterium
CTGCTGCAGTTCGGTCGAGGGTGTGGCCTTCAGTGCACGCAAGGTCTGCAAAATGTCCTTTTGGCGGCGCATGGTTTCTTTGTATTGCGTGGCAGCGTCAAACGAGGATGCATCCAGTTGAGCGCGTAGCGTTTGTTTTTGGGTGTCGCTCAGGCGGCCGTAAAAACTCTCGGTGCGATCGAGTGCAGATTTCATCCGGCGGTTCAGGCGGTCTTGCGGGGTGCCGTCCATCCACTCCTCCCGCCATTCTTGGTTGCGTTTGTCCCACGCACGGGCAAGGTGATCGAGTTGCGCAAGGGTCAACGTCGGTGCAATCGCCAGCGCGGTGGGCGTGGTGCGGTCCAACACGGTTTGGAATCGTGTTTCCAGATAGCGAGAGAGCTGGCACACCTGCTCACCCGTCACATTGTTGGGGGCCGCCGCCTGCAGGTTCTTGAGCATGTCAGCAATCTGCGGGAGCTCTTCTTTTCGATGCCATGTTTGCAGGGCTTGCAGATCGCTGCGTAGCTTGAGGCTTTGCGGGCTGTCCAGGTCCAGGTAGCCGTCCAGCCACCAGTAGGACAAATCCGGCGCATTGTTATAGGCCAAACGGACTGCCCCACAGCCAGTCAAAGTCGCCGCGACACTCAGCAGCCCGATAATGGCGAACCAGCGCCGGGCATTGCGCCAGAGGCGCGCTAACTTTCCAAGTTTCAATAAAGGCATGGCTTTGACTTCTAGTTCCCCTCTTGCAAACGTCGAATCGTCTACTGCACCGGTGGATGTGGTCATTATGGCGGCGGGCAAAGGCACGCGCATGCGTAGCAAAATTCCCAAGGTCTTGCAGCGCTTGGCCGGCCGGCCGCTGTTGCAACATGTGGTCGACACGGCTGCCGACTTGCAGGCCCGCCATGTGGTGGTGATCACCGGGCATGGTGCTATCGAAGTTGAAGCAGCCTGCGCAGGTTTTTCGGGGGCTAGCGCCGGTTTTTCTTTGAATTTCGTGCGGCAGGAGCCTCAGCTCGGCACAGGGCACGCGGTGCAGCAGGCTACGCCGGTGCTGCCCGATGACGGTGTGGTGGTGGTCTTGTCCGGTGATGTGCCCTTGACCCAGTCGGACACGCTGTTTCACCTGATCCAGGCCAGCGGCGGCGACAAACTGGCCTTGCTGACGCTGGAGCAAAGCAACCCGGCCGGTTATGGTCGCATCGTGCGCGACGCCGGTGGCGCGGTGCAGGCCATCGTGGAGCACAAAGACGCCAGCGAAGCGCAGCGCGCCATTACCGAGATTTACAGCGGAATCATGGCGGTGCCTGCTGCGCGGCTGAAGGCCTGGCTGGCGCGCCTGGACAACCGCAACGCCCAACAAGAGTATTACCTGACCGATGTCGTGAAGTTTGCGGTGGCGGATGGTGTCGGAGTGGTCGGGCACAAAATCACCGATGCGGTGCAGGTCGCCGGCGTCAACAGCCCGGTACAACTGGCAGAGTTGGAGCGCGCCTACCAACTGCAGCAAGCGCACCGGTTGATGGAAGAAGGCGTGCGCCTGGCGGACCCCGCCCGCATTGATGTGCGGGGCGATTTGCTCTGCGCCCACGATGTCAGCATCGATGTGAACTGCGTGTTTTCGGGGCAGGTGAGTTTGGGGGAGGGGGTCTCGATCGGCGCGAACTGCGTGATCGCGAATGCCGTGATCGAAGCGGGTGCCGTGATTCACCCTTTCACCCACATCGATGGCGAGAAACAGGGCGTGAGTGTGGGTGCAGGTGCACTCATCGGGCCGTTTGCCCGCTTGCGCCCCGGCGCCCAGCTGGGGCCAGAGGTGCACATTGGCAACTTTGTGGAGGTGAAAAACTCCACCATGGCCGCCGGTGCCAAAGCCAATCACCTCGCCTATTTGGGCGATGCCACGGTGGGTGAGCGGGTGAACTACGGTGCCGGCAGCATCACCGCCAACTACGACGGTGCGAACAAACATCGCACGGTGATTGAGGCCGATGTGCACATCGGTAGCAACTGTGTGTTGGTCGCCCCGGTCACTATCGGGACTGGAGGCACCGTGGGTGGTGGCTCCACCATCACCAAGAGCACCGAAGCCGGCGCATTGAGCGTGGCCCGCGGCAAGCAGGTGAGCATTGCCAACTGGAGCCGCCCGGTCAAAAAGCCGAAAGCTTGATGCATGGCGGAGCCGCTTTCCCACCAAGATCTGCAGCAGCGAGTTGACGCACTCGAAGCGGAGCTGGCCGCCAGCCGTGCGAGCTTGCAAGAATTTACCTACGCGGTATCCCACGATTTGCGGGCGCCTCTGCGGCACTTGGTGTCGTTTGCGCAGTTGCTGGAAGAAGAGGCCGGTTCGCAACTGCAAGGCGAGAGCGCTGATTTTTTGCGCACGATCTCTGCATCGGCCCGGCACATGGGCGAGCTGCTGGATGCGCTGACAGGCTTGTCGCGTATCGATGGGTTGCCGGTGCAATGGTCGGATGTCGCGTTGGAGCCGCTGCTGAAAGATGCGTGGGCCGAAGTACAAGCGACGGACCCGGCGCGGGAAGTGCCGGTGGCCTGGAGCGTTCCGGCCGGTGTAGTGCTGTCCACTGATCCCCAGTTGTTGCGTCAAGCCGCGTTGCAGGTGCTGGGCAACGCTTTCAAATTTACAGCGCGTACGCCACAACCGCAGGTCCAGGTCACGGTGGATCTGGAGC